>NZ_CAXTBY010000032.1:0-35199 GCF_964242245.1 uncultured Methylobacterium sp.
TCAGGGGGAGGAGGCGGACCTAGGGCGATCCAACCCCCTCGTCGCCTGCCTGCGGCGTCGCGCCCGGTTCGTTCCCGCGCCCGCACCGCCTCGGGCGAGCCTCCCCCGGCTTGCGTGCCCGTCATCCCTCCACGGATGTCAGGGCTGCGCCGGGAACGTCCATTCCGGGCCGCGGGCGCTGTCGGCCTGCTCGCTCAGTTGGGCGACGCCCCAGGGCAGGCGGTGGCGTCCGGAGGCGCGCGGCGTGGCCGGAACGCTCGCGCAGGGCTGGGTCGCCTCAATGGCGGCCACCGCCGTCGGGATGCCGGGTGCAGGCTGCACCGGGCCGCAGGGCATCCGCCGCGCCAGCAACCCGGCGGGGCGTCCGCCCTCGCCCGACCGCCTCACCCCGCATCGAGCAGGCGGATCGCGGCGTCGCGCTCGAACAGGTAGAGCAGCACCCGCAGGGCCCGGCCCCGCTCGGTCTTCAGGCTGGGATCGCGCTCGACGATCAGCCGCGCGTCGTCGCGGGCGACCTCCAGCAGGGCGCCGTCGCTCTCGAGCCGCGCCAGCCGGAAGGCGGCGAGCCCGGACTGGCGGGTGCCGAGCACCTCGCCCTCGCCGCGCAGGCGCAGGTCGGCCTCCGCGATGCGAAACCCGTCCTCGCTCTCGCGCATCATCTCCAGCCGCGCCCGGGCGACCTGCCCGAGGGGGCCGCGGTAAAGGAGCAGGCACGACGAGGCCTTCGATCCGCGCCCGACGCGCCCGCGGAGCTGGTGGAGCTGGGCCAGCCCGAAGCGCTCGGCGTGCTCGATCACCATGATGGTCGCCTCCGGCACGTCGACGCCGACCTCGACGACCGTGGTCGCGACCAGCACCCGCGCCGCGCCGGAGACGAAGCGGGCCATCGCCGCGTCCTTGTCCGGCCCCGGCATCCTGCCGTGGATCAGCCCGACCGCGTCGCCGAAGTGCCGCTTCAGGTCGTCGAAGCGCTCGGCCGCCGCGGCGAGGTCGAGGAACTCGGATTCCGCCACCAGCGGGCAGATCCAGTAGACCCGCTCCCCCGCCTCCAGCGCCCGCTCCAGGCCCGCCACCACCGCGTCGAGCCGCTCGGTCGGGATCGTCAGGGTGCGGATCGGCCGGCGCCCGGCCGGCTTCTCGTCGAGCACCGAGACGTCCATGTCGCCGAAGAAGGTCAGCGCCAGGGTGCGCGGGATCGGGGTCGCGGTCATCACCAGGATGTCGACCGCGGCACCCTTCGCGCCGAGCGCGAGGCGCTGGTGCACGCCGAAGCGGTGCTGCTCGTCGACCACGGCGAGGCCGAGATCGGAGAACACCACGCCGTCCTGGAACAGGGCGTGGGTGCCGACCAGGATGTCGATCTCGCCGGCGGCCAGATCGGCCAGCGTCGCCCGGCGCTCGGCCGCGCGGTCGCGCCCGGTCATCAGCCGCAGGCGCAAGGGCCCCGCGAGCGGCGCCAGCCGCTCGAAGTGCTGGCGCGCCAGGATCTCGGTCGGCGCCATCAGCGCCGCCTGACGGCCCGCCTCGCAGGCCGAGGCCATGGCGAGCAGCGCCACCGCGGTCTTGCCGGAGCCGACGTCGCCCTGGAGCAGGCGCAGCATCCGCCGGTCGGAGGCGAGGTCGGCGCGGATCTCGGCGACCGCCCGGCCCTGCGCGCCCGTCAGCGCGAACGGCAGCCCGGCCTCGATGCGGGCGCTCAGGCGCCCGTCGCCGGCATTGACGCGGCCGGCTTTTCGCCGGGCGCGCGCGCGCAGCAGGGCGAGGGCCAGTTGCGAGGCCAGCAGTTCGTCGTAGGCGAGGCGCTTGCGCGACGGGGTCGCGGGCGGCGGCGTCGCGGTGCCGTCCGCACCGAGCGTCGGGGGCTTGGGCGCCTCCTCGGGGCGATGCTCCGTCCGCAGCGCATCGGCGAAGGCGGGCAGGCCGTTCTGGCGGAGCCACGCCGCGTCCTGCCACTCGGGCAGCACGGGCAGGCGCTCCAGCGCCGCCAGCGCCAGCTTGCCGATCGCCCGCGAGGTCAGCCCCTCGGTGGCGCCGTAGATCGGCTCGACCGCCGGCAGCGCGGCCAGCCCCTCCGCATCGACGACGCGGGACGGGTGGACCATCTGCCGCTGCCCGTCCCACAGGTCGATCCGGCCGGAGACGAAGCGATGGGCGCCCAGCGGCAGCATCCGCTCGACGCGGGCCGCCGGCATGCCGAAGAACACGAGGCTGATGTCGCCGGTCGCGTCCTCGACCAGCACCCGGTGCGGGCGCCGCCCGGCGCCCGCCTGCGCCGCGCGGTGGCCGACCACAGTGACGCCGACGGTCACAGGCTCGCCGACCGGCGCCTCGCTGATCGAGCCGATGAGCTGACGCGCCGTGCCGCCCTGCGGCAGGTGGAACAGGAGGTCGACGATGCGGGCGGGCTGCTCGGGCGTGCCGAGCAGCCGCTCGATCATCGGCGCCATCTTCGCGCCGACGCCGGGCAGACCGCGGACGGGGGCGAAGAGCGGGTCGAGGATGCTGGGGCGCAGGGTCGAAGGAGTTGCGTCGTCGCTCATCGGAGGCTTCTGTCGGGCTCGTCCGGCCCGCGTCTGCCCTCATAGCGGGCAGATGACGCGCCGTCGCGGCCATCGCGTCACGGTATCCCGGGATCGCAGGATCACGAGATCCCATCCCAGGACGAAGCGTCGGCGCGCCGCCCACGCCGCCGAGAGCCGCGCGCCCGACGACGGACCCGTATCCACTTCGTCGCTGAGCGCTCTAGGTATCGGTTTGCGTCGCCTCATGCGACGCGGGACGGGGGCCGGCGATGATCGAGTTTTTCGACCGGGAGGGCCGTCCGACCGCCTTCTGCGACGACGGGCGGGCGATCTATCACTGGGACGGGCGCCCGGCGGCGATCATCGACGACGACAGGGTGTTCGCCTACTCGGGACGCTTCGTCGGCTGGTTCTCCGACGGCTGGATCAGCGACGCGGCCGGCGGACGGTTGCTGTACGAATTCGACGCGGTCGGCGGACCGGCCAAGCCCCCGCGCGCCGCGCGCACGGCGAAGGGGCAGCGCGGCGCCAAGCCGCCTCAGGGCGCCCGCGAGGCCGTGCCCGCCCATCCGGGACCCTCCTCGGCCTGGTCGGAGACCGCCTTCTCGGGATTGGTCTGAGCGTCATCCCAGGGCGCGCCGACATCCGGCCGCTTCGTATCGAGGATACATCCATGTCCGGCACCACCCGCACCAGCGCGGACCTCGATCCCCGCCGCCGCCGCACGCTGTTTCGCGCTTGGCATCGGGGCATCCGCGAGATGGACCTGATCATGGGCCGGTTCGCCGATGCCGAGATCGGGACCCTGAGCGCATCCGAACTCGACCTGTTCGAGGCCCTGATCGAGGTGCCCGACCGCGACCTGTTCCGCTGGCTCACCGGGGAGGCCCAGGTGCCGGGGAACTACGACACGGCCGTCTTCCGCCGCCTGAAGGCCTTTCACAGGCACGACGCGCCGATCCACGTGTAACCGATCGGTGCTTGCGTCCTCGGGGTGATTCTGCCTCCGGGCGGTCCCGCGGATCGCGGCGTCGGCCCTCGTCGGCGACCTTAAAGCTCGGGCTCGCTGACGACGTAGGGGCCGATGCGGCTCATCAGGTCGACCGGTGCGCCCGCGCGGCGGTCCTTCGCCTCGACCACCAGGACCGGGATGCCGCTGTCGCGCATCTGCGCCCGCAGGCGCGCGGCGAGGCGGGCGTAGGCGGGATCGCGCCGGGCCGAGGTCTGCAGCAGGACGGCTGCGGGCCGGGCGATCACCGCCAGCACGTCGCCCGCCGCTTCCAGGGAGACGGTGACGCTGGCATAGCCGAGTTCGGCCAGCTCACCGGCCAGAGAGTGATCGATGGCGCGGACACCATCGTCGACGACGAGCACTTGTTGCAGCGCACCCATAAGCTTGAGAGCTATCCCATCGCAGGCGACTTGGGAAGGGACCTGAGCGTTGAAACCCACCGGCCGCTGTTTTGTTCGCCGGCACGGTTCGAAGGCCACGATAGGGGTTCTCGATGAGTGCCGGATGAACCGGACTGCCCCGCCCGGCGCTCGTCCTGAAGCATCGCATTAGATGATCGATGCAAAGCTCTGAACATATTTATGTTATCTGGTATTCTCCGGCCGTCCTTCGCGGTGATCGAACGATGGATCGGGATCGATCGGCATCCGCCGACGATGCGCCGCGCAGACGAGAGGGCTGCTCAGGCCTCGATCACGCCGATTGCGGTGCCGGCAAACAGCTCGATCCGGAAGCCGGACGCACGGAAGTCGCCGGTCTGCCCAGGGGTGATCTTACCGGTGGCCTTGCCGGTGCTCTCGCCGCGCCGCAGCGGAGCGGCCTTGCAGGCCTGTCCCTGGAGGGCGAGGCGCCCGTCCGGCTCGCGGCGCAGTCCGAGGAGCGCGGGGGGCAGGGGGAGGCGGCCGGGCTCGACCAGCGTCAGGGCGAGGTCGTCGGCGCCGCGTCGGCCCGACAGCAGCGCATCCTCGTCGAGGGCGAGCGCGTCGAGGACGTGCGGCCCGTGCACGTGGTGCGGGCTTCGGGGCCCGAGCCGAATCGGCGCACGGTGGGCCAGCACCAGGGAGCGGACCGAATCCGGCAGATCAAGCGCGGCGAGGGCGGGTTCCAGGAACCCCGGGGCGACGAGGTGGGTCGGAACCGGACGGGCCAGCGCGTCGGCCAGACCCGCGCCGTCGAAGACCGGCATGGTCTCGAGGGCGGCGCCCGCGAGCAGCGCCGCGCCGAGGCCGGTGACGATCCCGCGCAGGTCGCTCGGCGGCAGCAGGGTCAGGATACGCTCGGCCGGGGCGATCCGCGCCGCGACGAGGTGGACGGCGATGGCGGCGAGCAGCGCGTCGCCCGGCCGCTCCACCGGCCGGGACGGATCGCCCCGCGCGAAGCCGGCCAGCCCGCCGCCGCTCTCCGGCACCGGCCCTGCCCGATCGCCGCCTCCGCTGCGGTCGAGGGCGAGCGCATCGAGGTTGATCACGCCGTCCGGCACGTCCGGACCGAAGGCGGCGAGGTAGCGCAGGCCGTAGTAGCCCGCCGCGATCCGGCACAGGCTCTCGGCCGGCCGGGCGGCCCCGAGGCGGGCCTGCGTCAGCACGGCCGCGAGACCCGCCGCCGCGATGCCGGATGCGGCCTGCGCCTCGGTCCAGGCCGGGGGCATCGGGCAGGGCACGTGGCCGGCCGCCTCGACCGCGAGGTGGGCCACGAGTCCTTCGGTGCTGCCGGGGAACCACAGCCCGATCCGGCTTCCGGGCGGCAGCCGCCATCCGCGGAAGCCCCGGGCGAGGCGCGCGACGATCTCGGTCGCGGTCCCGTAGGTCCAGGTCATCGCGGGCCGGCCGCTCCAGACCGGCTTGTCGGCGGCGTCCGTGAAGGCGATGCGGGCGGGATGGCTCCGGGCGTGCGCCGCCAGCAGCGCCGACAGGCCGGTGCGCCGCAGCGGACCGTCCGCCTCGGCCGCGGCGTCGCGCCCCAGCCCGGCCGGCCGCTCGATTGAGGACTGCGCCGCAGGCAAGGGGGCCGAACTCCGCACCGGATGACGGGTCATCGATGCGGGTTCAGGGTTAACCAATGCCTAACGCGCGCCCCGGAGGCCGGCGGTGTCATGCCTTCGCCGCATTCGGCGGGGAAGCAGGCCGCCCGTTATCACCGCGGGCTCGCGCGGTGCCGCGTGCAGGCGCGTCGCCGCGGCAGGGCCCACCGGCGGCGCGCCGGGCGCACTCCGACACACCGGGCGCCCGCCGGCTCGGCAGCGCTCCGAACCGCGCCATGGTCTTCCCGTCCCGACAAATTCCCGTCACGACGAACCTCAAAGGGTCTGAGCCGATGTCCTCCGCCAAAAGCCCGGCGCACCTGATGCGCGCCGCCGCGTTCCTCGCCCTCGCCGGCCTCGCCGGTCCGGCGCTCGCCCAGCCGAAGAAGGCGACGCCCGCCCCGGCGGCGCCCGCTCCGGCCGCCCCCGCCCCCGCGACGCCGGCGGCCAACACGCCCGCCGCCCAGACCGGCCCGCAGATCGTCACGGTGAAGTCCGAGCCGAGCCAAGCCGAGTGGACCAAGGTCTGCGGCAAGGACGGCGGCTCGGGCACCGACATCTGCTACACCACCCGCGACTTCGTCTCCGACCAGGGCCAGCCGGTGCTCGCGGTCGCCGTCTACGAGATGAAGAACCCGGCCACGAAGCAGGAGGTGCGCGTGGTGCGCTACCTGCTGCCGCTCGGCCTGCTGCTCCAGCCCGGCATCCGCTTCACCGTCGACGGGCAGCAGGGCACCGCGGGCAAGTTCGCGGTCTGCTTCCCCAACGGCTGCTTCGCCGAGGCCGGCGGCGTCGATTCGGCCGTCGTCGCCGCGATGAAGAAGGGCACGACGCTCAGCGTCTCGGTGCAGAACCAGACCCAGCGCGAGGTCACCTTCGCCGTGCCGCTCGCCGGCTTCGGCAAGGCCTTCGACGGGCCGGCCATGGACCCCAAGGTTTTGGAGGAGCAGCAGAAGAAGCTCCAGTCCGAGCTGGAGAAGCGCAGCGAGGACATGCGCAAGAAGCTGGAGCAGCAGCCGGCCGCCAACGCGGCTCCGAAGCCCTGATCCCTCCGAGGGCCCGGCGCGCCCCGGACGTCAGCCGGCGTCGCCGGGGACGAGGCTGAGATGGCCGCCCCTTTCCTTCCGAGCCGGCTTTCCGGGTTCCGACCTGGATGCCGGATCGTGCCGCGCCTTGCGCGCGGGCCTCGGCTTGAGCCGTTCGAGGACGGCCTCGATCGCGCGCTCGACGTCGGCGCGACCCGGCGGAACCTCGGGCATCGCGGCGGGCTGCGGCTTCGATCGGTTCGGGGGGCGGCTCTTGGGCATCGGGCGGCTCTTGGGCATCGGAAGAGGCGTAGCAAGATCCTGACGCCGCCGCGATGCGCGGATCGGCTGACAGTGCATCGAGCGCTTCGCGAGCAACTCCAAGCCGCAACGGCGCGAGCGATCCTGCGATCATCGGACGACGCGATCCTGTGATCCCGTGATCCGGGCCGGAAGCCGTCGCCGCGATGGGCGGAGACCTTGGAATCCTTACGCGGACCGCCCGCGGCGGAACGGCCAGTCGGTCAGGCCGCCGGCGAACAGGGCCGCCCAGATCAGCACCGGCTGGAACGCCAGCCGCGGGCCGTGATACCACCAGGAATCCGGCAGCCCCGCGACGTGGATGCCCTCCAGCGCCTGCTTGAGGTTGGCCGGCCAGACGCAGAGCGCGTAGAGGGCCAGCCCGCCCCCCGCGGCCCGGCGCAGGCGGGGGCTGAGCAGCGCCGCGGCCCCGGCGAGCTCGCACAGGCCGGTGGCGAGGATGACGAGGCGCGGCGCGGGGACCCAGTCCGGCATGATCGGCATCAGCGCGTCGGGCGCCGCGAGGTGGACCGCGCCGATGCCGCCGTAGAGCACGATCAGCGCCTGGCGCAGCCACACCCGCCCGGCCGCCTCGATCGGTTGCCCGATCATGCCACCCGATCCTCGGGCACGCCGCAGGCAGTCGCCACCCGCGCCCGCAGGGCCGCCGCGAGGCGGGCGACGATCGGATGCTCGCGCGGATAGGCCCTGGCACCGATCGCGGAGACCGGTGCGAGCAGCCGCAGGGAGTTGGTGAGGAACACCGTGTCGGCCCGTTCGAGATCGGCCGGGGTCAGCGACCGTTCCTCGCAGATCAGCCCGCAACCCGGCGCCACCGCGGTCAGGATCTCGGCGCGGACGATGCCGGCGAGAACGCCGTCCGTGAGCGGCGGCGTGAGGATGGTCGCGCCGAACACCGCGAAGACGTTGCCCGTCCCGGCGCAGGCGACAGCCCCGCCGGTGTTGCGGAACAGGGCCTCGTCGAAGCCGGCCGCCCGCGCGGACGCGGCGGAGACGACCGCGTCGAGGTAGCCCAGCGACTTCAGGCGGGCGGTGGGCGAGGTCTCGTTGCGCCGGACCTGCGCCGGCCACAGCCGCAGCGGCGCGAAGGCGGTGCCCGGGGCGCTCGGCGCGGCGGTGGCGAACAGGGTCGGGGCCGGGTCGGCGGGGGGCGCGAGCCCGCGGGGCCCGGCGCCGCGGGTGAGGGTGGTGCGGATCGCGAGCCGCTCGCCCGTCGCGGCGAGCGCGCGCATCGCCGCGCGGATGCGGTCCGGCGCGACCGGGAAGCCGAGGGCGGCGGCGGCGGCAGTGAGGCGGTCGACGTGGGCCGCCTCGAAGGCGACGCGGCCGCCGAGCGCGAGCGCGGTGTCGAACACCCCGTCCCCGAGGGTCAGGCCGCGGTCGGCGAGGTCGAAGGGCACGGTGGTGCCCTCGACCAGCCGCCCGTCATGCCACAGCATGGTTCGCCGCCGCGGCGCGCCGAACCCGCCAGTCCCGGGCAAGCCCCAGGAAGTTCGCGAAGATGGCGTGGCCGTTCTCGGTCAGCACCGATTCCGGGTGGAACTGGATGCCGTAGGTCGGGTGGGTGCGGTGCGAGAGCGCCATCACCTCGCCCTCGTCCGAGCGGGCGTCGACCGCGAGGTGCCGCTCCATCCCGGGCTGCTCGGCCACCACGAGGGAGTGGTAGCGTCCCACCTGCATCGGCACGGGCAGGCCGGAAAACAGCCGCTCGCCCGCGTGCGCCACCGGCGTCGCCTGCCCGTGCAGCGGCCTTCGCGCCCGCTCGATGCGCCCGCCGAAGGCTGCGCCGATCGCCTGATGGCCGAGGCAGACGCCGAGGATCGGCAGCGCCCCCGACAGGTCGCGGATCGCGGGGAGCGAGACTCCGGCCTCAGTCGGCGTGCAGGGACCGGGCGAGACCACCAGGGCATCGGGCGCCAGCGCCCGGATGCCAGGGACGTCCAGCGCGTCGTTGCGCACGACGCGGACCGCCTCGCCCAGCTCCTCCAGGTAGCGGACCACGTTGAAGACGAACGAGTCGTAATTGTCGATGACGAGGATCATGGGATTATGGGATCACGCCCCGAACGCCTGGAACACGCGGGCGGCCTTGGTCAGGGTCTCTTCGTACTCGGCGGCCGGATCCGAGAGCAGGGTGACGCCGCCGCCGGCCTGGAGCACGGCGCGCGCCTCGTCCATGAACACGGTACGGATCGCGATCGACGTGTCGAGGCTGCCGTCGAAGCCGATCCGGCCGATGGCGCCGCAGTAGAGCTCCCGCGCGTCGCCCTCGATCTCAGTGATGATGTCCATGGCCCTGAGCTTGGGCGCGCCGGTGATGGAACCGCCGGGGAAGGTGTTCTCGATGAGATCCAGCGCGTCGAGCCCGTCGCGCAGCGTGCCGGTCACGACCGAGACGAGATGGTGGATGCCGGCGTAGGATTCCAGCCCGCACAGCATCGGCACCCGCACGCTGCCGGCCGCGCAGACCCGCGAGAGGTCGTTGCGCAGGAGGTCGACGATCATCGTGTTCTCGGCCCGCTCCTTCGGGTCGGCGACGAGCGCGGCGGCGCGGGCCGCGTCCTCGGCGGCATCCGCGGCGCGCGCCACCGTGCCCTTGATCGGCCGGGTCTCGACGCGGCGCCCGTCGAGCCTCAGGAAGCGCTCGGGCGAGCTCGACGCGACGCTCAGGGCTTCGAAGGCGAGGAAAGCGCCGAACGTCGCCGGGTTGGTCTCGCGCAGGCGGCGGTAGAGCGCGAACGGATCGAAGCCCTGCGGCAGAGCCGCCGTGAAGCGCTGGGCGATGTTGGCCTGGTAGATGTCGCCGGCGCGGATGTAGTCCCGCACGGCCTCGACCGCCGCCTCGTAGGCCGCGCGCGTGAAATTCGAGCGCCAGACCAGGGTCTCGGCGCGGGCCGGCGGGGCGGGATCGGCCTCCGCCGCGCCGAGGAGGTCGGCAAACCGGGACAGGCGTTCCCGAGCCCGGGCCTCGCGCCGCCCGGGGTCCGATTCCGGGAACCCGGTCGCGGCGAGCCGGCAGGTGCCGGCCGCGTGGTCGACGACGAGCACCGTGTCGTAGAGGTTGAACGCGGCGTCGTCCGTGAGCCCGGCCCGGCGGGCGGGCGCGGCGACCCGCTCCAGCGACCGCCCGAGATCGTAGGCGAGGTAGCCGATCGCCCCGCCCGGAAACGCCGCGCCGTCCGGGAGGCGATAGGGCGCAAGGCACGCGCGCAGCGCCGCGATCGGGCCGCCCTCCATCGGGCGGCCGTCCAGCGTGGCGGCGCCATCACGGACGCGGAACCGGGCGAACGGGTCGGCGCCGAGGATCGAGACGCGGCCCAACGTGTCGTGCCGCATCGCGCTGTCGAGGAAGGCGAGGCCGGGCAGGCGCCGCAGCCGCAGCGCGGCCGCGACCGGCGCGATGAACGGGATGTCCCGGGTCCAGATCTGCTGCGGTGCCATGATCCGTTCGGCGGATTTCGGTGCGCCGGTCGGCGCGTCCCGGCCGCAGGCCTCGCACAGGCGTTGCCGCGAGGAAAGACCGCGATTGAACGCGGCGGGGAGCGGGCGCGGCGTCGCACGGATCGCGGCCGGGCAGGGGCGGGGCTCGCAAGGGCCGACCGATGCGGTTATACGGGGCGCCACACCGCCAAAATCAGGATCGTCGCGGCGTCCGGCCTGCCGTCGGCCGTCGGCGTCCGCGCCGCACGGGCCCGCATGACCGCATCCGCCACACCCCTCGACAAGGCCGCGCCGAAGATCTCGTTCGTGTCGCTCGGCTGCCCGAAGGCGCTCGTCGATTCCGAGCGCATCCTCACCCACCTGCGGGCCGAGGGCTACGAACTCGCCCGGCGCCACGACGGGGCGGACGTGGT
Organism: uncultured Methylobacterium sp.; assembly: GCF_964242245.1. Taxonomy (NCBI): domain Bacteria; kingdom Pseudomonadati; phylum Pseudomonadota; class Alphaproteobacteria; order Hyphomicrobiales; family Methylobacteriaceae; genus Methylobacterium; species uncultured Methylobacterium sp. The sequence continues at coordinate 10,755 of NZ_CAXTBY010000032.1, forward strand.
CATCGTCAACACCTGCGGGTTCCTCGATTCGGCCAAGGCCGAGTCGCTGTCGGCGATCGGCGCGGCGATGGCGGAGAACGGCCGCGTCATCGTCACCGGCTGCATGGGCGCGCAGCCCGATGAAATCCGCGAGAAGTACCCGAACCTCTTGGCCGTCACCGGCCCACAGGCCTACGAATCGGTGGTGGCGGCGGTGCACGAGGCGGTGCCGCCGGCCCACGACCCGTTCCTCGACCTCGTGCCGCCCCAGGGCGTCAAGCTGACGCCGCGGCACTACGCCTACCTGAAGATCTCGGAGGGCTGCAACAACCGCTGCAGCTTCTGCATCATCCCCACTTTACGCGGCGACCTCGTCAGCCGCCCGGCCGGCGACGTGCTGCGGGAGGCGGAAAAGCTCGTCAAGGCGGGGGTCAAGGAACTGCTCGTCGTCTCGCAGGACACCAGCGCCTACGGGCTCGACCTGCGCTACGCGGCGAGCCCGTGGCGCGACCGCGCGGTGCGGGCGCGGTTCTACGATCTCGCCGCCACGCTCGGCGAACTCGGCGCCTGGGTGCGGCTGCACTACGTCTACCCCTACCCGCACGTCGACGAGGTCATCCCGCTGATGGCGGAGGGCAAGGTGCTGCCCTACCTCGACATGCCGCTCCAGCACGCGAGCCCGTCCGTGCTGAGGCGCATGCGCCGCCCCGGCAACCAGGAGAAGCAGTTGGAGCGCATCCGGGCCTGGCGCGCGATCTGCCGGGATCTCGCCATCCGCTCGACCTTCATCGTGGGCTTTCCCGGGGAGACGGAGACCGAGTTCTCGGAGCTGCTGGACTGGATTCAGGAAGCGCGCCTCGATCGCGTCGGCTGCTTCACCTACGAGCCGGTGACGGGGGCCGCCGCCAACGCGCTGGGCGCGGCGGTGCCGCCGGAGCTGCAGCGGGAGCGCAAGCACCGCTTCATGGAGGCGCAGCAGGCGGTGTCGCTGCGCCTGCAGCGGGCGCGGATCGGCAGGCGCATGCCCGTGATCATCGACACGGTGGGGCCCGCCGGCATCACGGGGCGCTCGAAGTACGACGCGCCCGAGATCGACGGCACCGTCCACGTCTCGGCCCGCCGCCCGGTACGCCAGGGGGACATCGTGACGGTGCGGATCGAGGCGGCGGACGCCTACGACCTGCGCGGCAGCGTGGTTTAGCGCCGTCCTCGATCCGCCGCACGCGCGGCGTGCCCCCTCTCCTTCGAGAGCGCGCGCCCGCGTGATCCGGCCTCGCGCCCCGGGATCGATCAGGCCTCCGGCACGGTGCGCTCGCTCCGCTTCACCGCCGCCCAGGCCGCCTCCATCGCCGCGAGGTCGCTCCCGACGAGCGTCAGGCCGTCGGCGCGAAGCCGCGCGACCATCCCGGCAAAGCGCCGGACGAACTTGTCGTTGCCGGCGCGCAACGCCGCCTCCGGATCGACGCCGGCGTGCCGGGCAAGGTTGGCCACCGAGAACAGCAGGTCGCCGATCTCTTCCGTGAGCGCCGCGGGATCGCCGGCCCGCAGCGCCTCGGCCACCTCGTCGGTCTCCTCCCGGACCTTGGCCACGACCTCGACCGGATCGGACCAGTCGAAGCCGTGGGCGGCGGCGCGGCGCGCGATCTTCTCGGCACGGGTCAGGGCCGGCAGGGCCCGCGCGATGCCGGCCAGGGACTCGTCGCCGGCCAAGGGATCGTCGCGGGCTGGGGAATCGTCCCGTCCCGCCGCGCGCGCCGGCCTGCGCGACCGCTCCACGGCCTTGATCGCCTCCCACTGCTCGGCGATGGCTGCGGGATCGCGCAGGCCGCCGTCGGCGCGCAGGCCGCCGTGCGCGTCGAACACGTGCGGGTGGCGGCGGATCAGCTTGGCCGTGATCGCCGCCGCCACGTCGTCGAGGTCGAACGCGCCGACCTCCTCGGCGAGCCGGGCGTGGAACACTACCTGGAGCAGCAGGTCGCCGAGTTCCTCGCGCAGGTCGTCTAGGTCGCCCCGCTCGATCGCATCGGCGACCTCGTAGGCCTCCTCGATCGTGTAGGGCGCGATGCTGGCAAACGTCTGCGCCGCGTCCCAGGCGCAGCCGCGCTCCGGATCGCGCAGCTCCGCCATGATCCGCGCCAGTGTCCGAAACGACGCCTCAGGCATGCCTTCCATCCTCATCCCGCCGCGCCGTGTTCCCGGAAGCGGCGGTTAAACCGTTGGACGCCACGTCGCGTGCATCAATCTCTCCTGCATCAACCGGCTGCCTGGGGAGAAGCTGGCTATATTCCCTGAATTCCATCTTGAATCCTTGCATCTGCGGTTCGTTCTTAAAAAAGAACGCGGCACGAGAACTTAGGAAATATATCTAATCCAGATTCTCAGAGAGTCTGTTATGTGACTTATTAGAGAGCGGGAAAAGACGTTCCTATGCAAGACCTTGAGAGGGGTTCGCGCATTCAGGTCTGCGCGCTGGCGCATCCGAGTCTGCGTGATCCCGCACGCGACTCTGCGTGGAATTCGCATCCGTCCGTATGGGATTCTGCGTGGTCGCGCATGCGATTCGGCGCGTCCGGCGCAGTCGAACGGTTCAGAGCGGGGACAAGTCGGGAGGGCCTGCCGTATCCAACTCTGCGTTACCGGTAGCCGACGCGGTCCGAGCCGATCGGCTTCGGGTTCGGCGCCGGGCGAGGCCCGAACCGGGAAGGCCGCCGCCGATGCGAGGACCGGTCCTCGTCCCCCTGGAAGCGGGGATAGCCGGGATAACCCGGCCGGGGCCGGGACTCCGGGGGGCAGAGTCGTGTCATGCAGAGCGGTCGAGGTTGAGCCTGCGGGCGCCGCGCCTGGACGAGGGCGCGGGCGCCCGCAGGCTGCACGAGGTGGCCGGCGCGTCATGGGGATCGAGGACAGACTGGCGGGCATCCGCGACGCCGACCTCGTCGCCGAGGTCGAGGCGGCCCGCGGCGGGTTCCTCTTCGCGCAGATCGTCGAGCACATCCTGCATCGGCAGCAGGTCCGGGACGCCGAGGCGGCCGCCAGGGGCGACGTCGCCGACAGGCGCGCCGGGATGGGCCGGGATCAGCGCCGCCGCGACGCGGTGCGCGAGGTGATCGAGACCCGGCCGACCGTGCCGGAGAACCTGCAGCACATCCACTCGGTCCTGGCGCTGTGCGGCCTGCCCTACCGCGATCCGGGCGCCGCCCGGGAATTTTCGCGGGAATACGGCCGCAGCTCGCTCAACCTCGTCGCCGGACGCCTCAAGAGCCCGGCGACCGGCGAGATGGAGCCGCAGGGGCTGCCCTACGGACCGAAGGCGCGCCTCGTGCTGCTGCACCTCTGCACCGAGGCCGTGCGGCAGCGCAGCCCGACCATCGCGGTGGCGGACTCGCTCTCGGGCTTCATGCGCGCGATGGGGTTCGCGGTCACCGGCGGCGAGCGCGGCACCATCGGCCAGTTCAAGGAGCAGCTCAACCGTCTCGCCGCCTGCACCATGCAGATCGGCCTGTGGGACGGGCGCGACCAAGCCAGCACCCTCAACGTCCCGCCCTTCCGCAGCCTCGAGCTGTGGCGCGCGCCGGGCCGGGACGGTGTCGTCTGGTCGCGGACCGTGCAGTTCCACCAGGACTTCTACGACAACCTCATCCAGCACGCGCTGCCCGTCGACATCCGGGCCGCGCGCGCCTTCTCCGGCTCCGCGCGCAAGCTCGACCTGCTGTTCTGGGTCGGCTACCGCCTGCGCGCGCTCGCCCGCCCGCTGCGCCTCACCTGGGCGAACCTGCACGGCCAGTTCGGCGCGGAGAACGCCTGCATCCGCAGCTTCCGGCAGGGTTTCAAGGCCGACGTGATGCACCTGCGCGAGGTGTTCCCGAAGCTGCCCGTGGCGCTGGACGACGCCGGCATGCTCCTCCGACCCGCCGATCCGGGCGCGCTGCTCGTGCCGCCGCGTCAGGGAATAAAGAAAGGAATTTCAGCCAAGTCGCGAGCTTCGTAGGAATAACCTGTTCCACGCGCCCGACGCAGGGAATGAGGATTGCGAATTCCCGGCTTGAAAATTGGAATATTCTTTAATTTCCTTTCATTCCAACACGAGGACGTGATATTCCCTTTCCCGCTCGAAAGCGAGGAGGCAGGATGGGCTTGTCCGAAGCGGAGATCGAAGCGCGGCTGGCGAGCCTGCGGCGGCAGCGCGACGCCCTGGATCGGGAGATCGCCGATCACGTCCTCTACCTCGAACTCGGCCGACGCCTGCGCGGGTCGAACGAGGCCGAGACGGACGATCGTGTGCCGGGCGCCGCGCCCACCTCGGAACGCGCGTCCCTCGCGCATTCCGAGGCGACGGCGGTCCCGGCGGCGGGAACACCGACGCCGGTGGCCTTCGGCATCGATCCGGCGGGCTCCCGCCGGTACGGCCGGGCCCTGGTCGAGGCGGCACGCGCCGTCCTCGCGCGGGCCGGCCGGCCGATGCATGCGGGCGAGATCCTGGAGGCTCTCGTCGCGGACGGGTTCACCGTTCCGGGCCAGGACCCCGTCGCGGCGCTCAACACCCGGCTGTGGAAGCGCTCGGGCGTCGACGGGCCGCTGCGGCGGCTCGGCGACGCGGTCTACGCGCTCGCGGTGCCCGGCCCCGACGGTGCGTCGCGCGGTCCGTGATGCACGAAGGCGGCCTGTCGCGGGCCGATGGGCGGGCGATGCGGGTTTGGCGGCGCCGCGCCGTTCCGTGACGCGAGCCCCGCCCGCGTCGGTGCCGGGCGTTTCCCACGATCGACCGGGGATCGCCGGCGTGCCAGGATCGCCTCCGGCGAGGAGGTGTCGGAATGGGCGGCAGGGTCGGATACGGGGGACGTTCGGCGCATGCCGGGCCGCGCCGCGGCGGCGCGGGGATCGTGGCCGCTCCGGTGGTCGCGGGTGCGGTGCTCGCCGGCCTGTGGGCGGGCGCAGCCCTCGCCTCTCAGGGGCCGGGCGTGAGCGAGGGCACGGCCGAACCGATCACCCGCGCGACCGCCGCGGCGATGGCGCTGTTCCCGCCGGTGGCGGTGGCCGTGTTCGCGCTGGCCAAGCTGCTGCTGCGCGACGGGCGGTAGCGCCCTACTCGGCGCGGTCGTTCGGTCCGCCGACGTGCCTCGGGGCAGCACCTCTCAGGTCGCCGACGAGTTCGGAGACGAACATCCGCAGCGAGGCGATCGTGAAGAGGAAGATGGCAGAGACCAGAAGGGCCGAGACCAGGGTCTTTGCGGTCGAGACGTCCACGGCGGAATGTCCTGTGTGAAGTTGATGTTGCGTCACGCCAAGATGGGACCTCGCGGCACGTCGCGCCAGCGGCGACGGGCGAGGTCAGGTATGCGTCTGGCGCAGTCGATGTGCGTAAGAAAACGGAAGAGCTGCGTCGCACGCAGAGTGATGGGCTCAGATCCGTAGCTCGGGATGATCTTCCGGTGATCGTCGGCATCCAAGTGTCGAACCGGCCGGCGATTTGAGCCTTGAGGCTGGTCCCCCGTCGCAAATCCCGCGATAAGCGCCGCCGGACCGAGGATGGGGGCGGGCGGCCTCCGGCGGAGAGCGGCATGAACGCCAAGCGGATGATCCGACGGTTCGCGCGCGCGGCGCTGGTCGCCGCAGCGGCGATGGGCCCCGCGGCGGCGCAGGAGACGCCGCCCCGCCCGGACCCCGCGACGTTCGCCGGCTACTTCTACATCGGCGGGCGCTACGAGCGGGTCGGCGACAAGACGCTGATGGTCGGTCAGATGTTCGTGCAGTCCCGCCGGCCGGTGAGCGTGACGCAGCCGTGGCCGCTCGTGCTGGTGCACGGCATCTCGCAGACCGGGGTCAACTTCCTCGGCACCCCGGACGGCCGGCCGGGCTGGGTCCAGCGCTTCGTCGAGCACGGGTTTGCCGTCTACGTGGTCGATCAGGTCGGGCGCGGGCGCTCGGGCACCAACCCCGAGGTCTACGGCCCCTACGCCCGGTACTCGGCGCGGGCGCTGGAGGAGACCTACACCGCCCAGGAGGTCTACGACCTGTTCCCGCAGGCGCGCCTCCACACCCAGTGGCCGGGCGGGCGCGGCGTGCAGGGCAACGCCGCGTTCGACCAGTTCGTCGCGAGCCAAGTGCCCTACCTCGCCAGCGCCCAGCAGACCGAGGAGCTGGTCGATCCGGCCCTGATCGCGCTCCTGGAGAAGATCGGTCCGGCGGTGCTCGTCACCCACGGGCAGGCCGGGCTGTTCGGCTGGGCGGTCTCGGACGCGCGGCCCGACCTCGTCAAGGCGCACGTCGCGGTCGAGCCGAACGGGCCGCCCTTCTTCGACGTGCGCCTGCGCGGCGGCAAGGATTTCTACGAGAAGGCCGGGGAGGGGCGCGCCCGCGCCTACGGCATCACCCGCGTGCCGCTGACCTACGACCCGCCGGTGAGGTCGCCCGAGGACCTCGTCGTGGCGCAGGCCAGGGCGCCGACGGCCGAGGGACGCATCCGCTGCTGGCTGCAGGGCGATCCGGTGCGCCGGCTCCCGAACCTCGCGCGCGTGCCCGCCCTGATCGTCACCGCCGAGGCCTCGTTCCGCACGCCCGTCGACGAGTGCACCGCCGCCTTCCTGACCCAGGCCGGCGCCAAGCCCGACACCCTGCGGCTCGCCGAGGCCGGCATCCACGGCAACGGCCACATGATGATGCTGGAGAAGAACAGCGATCAGGTCGCCGACGCGCTCATCGGCTGGATCACGGCCCGCCCGCGGTGACGGGCGGAGGCGGCGCGGCGGGTGCCGGCCGGAAGGTCATCGCGCCGCCCGTGGTCCAATGGATCAGTTCGAACAGCGTGGTGAGCGGCGCTTTCGGATCGAAACCGCTGCGGTCCTTCTCGGCGGCGGGGGTCCAGTTCGGGTCCTGGTAGAGGTAGGAGCTATGGTCGGCCTGCGCGATGCCGACGAGCACCTCGGCGACGATGCGGCCGCCGACAGCCCCGAGATGGTGGCCGCCCTTGGCGTCCACGACGCCCTTGCGCCGCGTCACCTCGGCCTCCTTGAGGATGTAGAACCACAGTGGCGCGCGGCCGGCGAAGGGGTTCTCCGCCAGGTTCGGGAAAGCGAGCGGGATCGCAGGCTCGGGCGGCTCGCTCGGGGCGCCGACCGGGAAATCGCCCCAGAGCTGCGTGTCGTCGAGGGGCGTGAGGCCGTAGGCGCGGGCGACGTTCTGGCCCGAGGGAAGTTCGAAGGCGCTGCCGCGCAGGAGGTTGCGATAGGCGAGCGACGGGATGCCGTCGGGCATGTTGCCGCTCTTGGCGACATCCGGCGGCAGCATCGCCAGCGGGTCGACGAGCTGCGTGTCGATGCGGTAGCCGGGCTGCGTCTTCTGCGCGTCCGTCTGCTTCAGGACCTCCAGCACCGGCTTTCCGTCCGGTTTCGGGAAGACCTCGCCCAGGCTCAGCTGCGTCGGCATCTCCCCGGCCGAGAAGAACAGTCCCCAGTCGATCTCCCAGTCCGGCGGCAGCGGGCCGAAGCCGTTGAGGCTCGTTCCCGGTGCCGGCTTCGCGCCCGGTTTCGCGGGAAGCGAGAAGATCGGGATGCGGTGGAAGCGCTTGTCCCGGGCGAACGCCGCCGTCGGGTCGCCGCCGACCCGCGCATCGTTCGCCCGGAGCGCATAGCTCGGCCGGACCATCGAGTGACCGAAGCGGAACGCCGCCACCGAGAACTCGACGGGCATGTAGGCCTGCCCGTGCTTCGGCTTGTAGAAGGTCAGCTTGGGGTGGGGATGGCCCTTCCCGTCCGCGCCGAGGATGTCGCGCCAGACCTCGTCGCCGACGATCCGCGGCAGGTAATCGTTGAGCACGAGGTACTGGTAGTGCCAGCGCACGATCCGCTGCGCCTCCAGGAAGATGTCGTGGCGGCTGCGGAGCTGAGACCGCGCCGACAGGGTGTCGACGACCTTGTTGTGGAAGTTCAGGAACACCGCCTGGACTTGGCAGATCAGGTTGTTCTCGTCGTTGCGCGGGTCGCCGGTGAGTGCGCGGCCCTCGACGTTGCGGGGCAGCTCTCCCGGTCGCACAGTGGTGCCGTCGGCCTGCCGGCCGAGCAGGAAGCGGATGCCGCCGCCATCCGCCTGACGGTCCTTGTACAGGTACGGCTGGTCGTCCGGCCCGCGGCCGTAGAGGCTGTCGAGGTCGAACCGCGGGGTGCGGAAATCCTCGGTGGCGTCCGGGTCGTTCTGCTTCTGCAGGGAACTGTTCGGGTCGAAGGTCAGGTCGTGGTCGATGAACTGGCCGAAATAGGTGTAGCCGGCCGGGATCGTCGGGTTCTCGTCACCGGGCTCTGGTTCCGTGTAGGCGGTGTCCAGCAGGGGTGGCACCGGGTTGAACGCGGCGCTGGGCCCCTCCTCGATGTGGTCCCCGCCCCTGGACCGATGCCGCCGCTTCCACTCCGGCGAGCCCGGTGGCACGACCTTGGCCGTCTCCGCCTGGATCATGCCCTCCGCGAGCGTGACCAGATCGGCCTTGTCGTAGGTCTCGCCCGGCAGCCAGCGGAACATCCGCCCGAAGCGCGTGCCTTCCCGGCTTGACCGGTCGACGCTGCCGAGGCCGCGCACGCGCCCGTGCGGGCGGTGGGCGGGCTGCTCGTTGGGGTTCCGCTTCGACCTGTCCATGGTCTCATCCTGTGCTCGCGGATCGGGATGATCGCCCCCTCGAAACCGTCCCGCGGAACGGGGCCGACTCGTGCTGGTCGTCGGTCGCGCCGTGATCGCGCGTCGTCCGTCCCCGCGGCGGCTCCGTTCCATCGGACTCGAAGTTCAGCCCGTTCCCCGAAAGAATTCGAGGTAACGACGAACACTACGCGGCGGCGCGATGACGCCGATGGATTGCCGAATCAGGGAGCGATTGCCCCCATATCAATACAGGATCGACAATCTCAGGTTTGATGCAAGCCCGATTTGCGGGAATGCAGCAAGAATTCGAATCTCGGTCCGCGGCGTGTCCGCCGCACTGCGTGCGCCGACGCGCGACCGGTGCCGTGGCCTGCCGGCCACAGGCCCTCGGCTTCCGGCCCCGTATCGCCTCAGGGCGCTTGTGCCGATCGAAGCCCGGCCGTAACCCTGTCAAAGAAACGCCAATGATAGCAATAGTTTAGTATCATTCCAAACAACCGAGCGGTCCCCGCCGCGACGCGCGCGGTCGGCTGCCCGCTCAATCCCCAGGTGTGAGTTCGATGCGCCAGTCCTCCCCCCAAGCGCCCCGCCTGCTGAGCCTCGCGCTCGCCGGCGCCTCGCTGATCGTCCTCGGCCAGCTCGCCCCGAGCCCCGTGCAGGCCCAGCAGGCGACCGCGCCGCGTCGCGGCATCACCAATCCGCCGGCGGAGTCGAGCGTCCAGCTCGAAACGCTGACGGTGGAGGGGAACGGAGGACCGGCAAACGCGGTGCGGGCGAATTCGGTGCGGGCGATCGAGAGCCCGACCGGGCCGGTGGACGGCTACGTCGCGACGCGCTCGGCCACCGCCACCAAGACCAACACGCCCTTGATCGAGACGCCGCAATCAATCACCGTCGTCGGCCGCGAGCAGATCGACGCGCAGAAGGCCCAGACCCTGACTCAGGCGACGCAGTACGTCGCAGGTGTCTACTCGGGCACCTTCGGCGCCGATTCGCGGGTCGACTACTTCACCATCCGCGGCTTCGTGGCGAGCGATTACGGCATCTACCGCGACGGGCTGCAACTGCTGAACTATGGCTTCGGCACCTTCAAGGCCGAGACCTTCGGCCTGGAGCGGATCGAGATCCTGCGCGGCCCCGCCGCCGTCCTGTTCGGCGCGGGCTCGCCCGGCGGCATCGTCAACCAGGTCACCAAGCGCCCGCCGCTCGATCCGCTGCACTACGTCGAGGTCGGCGGCGGCTCGTTCGACCAGAAGTATGCCGCGTTCGACCTCGGCGGCCCGGTCGATGATTCGGGACACTGGTTCTACCGTCTGACCGGCTTCGGCCGCTCCGGCGGCACCCAGGTCGACGGCGCGCCCGAGGACCGCGGCTACATCGCACCGGCCTTCACCTACAAGCCGGACGGGGCGACCAAGCTCACCGTGCTGACAAGCTACCAGTACGACAACACGGCGGTCACCTCGAACTTCCTGCCCTACCAGGGCACGGTGCGGCCCAACATCAGCGGCCTGCGCATCCCGCGCTCGCTCAACCTCGGCGATGCCGGCTTCAACACCTTCACCCGCCAGCAGGCCTCCGCCGGTTACGAGTTCGAGCACGCCTTCGACGAGACCTGGACCTTCCGGCAGAACCTGCGCTACTCGTTCAGCGAGAGCAGCCAGAATTCCGACATCGGCCAGCTCGGCTACAGCGACGCCGCCCAGACCCGGCTCGCCCGCTACCAGTTTTTGACGAGCAGCAAGATCAACCTGTTTCAGGTCGACAACCAGGCCGAGGCGCGCTTCTCCGACGGGTTTTTCCGGCACGACGTGCTGCTCGGCCTCGACTACAAGAACTTCCAGTTGCACGACAACCAGGGCACGAACTTCTCCAAGTTCTACGCGGTGCCCGACATCAGCATCATCAATCCGGTCTACGGCCCGGCGACCGGCCGTCCGTCGCCCTATCTCGTCAACGCCGATTCGTTCGAGCAGCTCGGCCTCTACTTCCAGGACCAGATCAAGCTCACCGACCAGCTGACCCTGGTTGTCGGCGGCCGACAGGACTTCGCCAGCAACCGCGTCAACGACCGGCTCACGCCCGCCAACAGCAACGGCCGCAGCGACGACGCCTTCACCTATCGCACGGCGCTGATCTACAACTTCGACTTCGGTCTGGCGCCCTACGTCAGCTACTCGACCTCGTTCCAGCCGCTGATCGGCTCGGACATCAACGGCCGGACCTTCACCCCCGAGACGGGCGACCAGATCGAGGGCGGCGTGAAGTTCGAGCCGCCCGGCGCCGGCTACTTCCTGACGCTGGCCGGCTTCGACATCCACCGCTCGAACGCCCTGACCCCCAACCCGGCCAACACGCTGTTCCAGGCGCAAATCGGGCAGGTGCGCTCGACCGGCTTCGAGGCGCAGTTCACCGCCACCCTCGCCGAGGGCCTCAACGCGGTGGCCGCCTACACGATCTACGGCCTGACCACGGAGAAAGGAGACCCGGCCAACATCGGCAAGGTGCCGGTCAACGTCCCCGAGAACTTCGCCTCGCTGTTTCTCGACTACACGATCCCGGTGGGCGACTTCCGAGGCTTCGGCTTCGGCGGCGGCGTGCGCTACGTCGGCCGTTCCTTCGCCGACGTGGCCAACACCCTGAAAGTGTCGGACTACGTGCTGTTCGACGCGCAGGTCCACTACACTTTCGAGAACTGGCGGCTGGCCGTCAACGCGACGAACATCGCCGACCGGCGCTTCGTCTCGTCCTGCCAGTCGGCGTTCTCGTGCTTCTACGGCGACGCCCGGCGCGTCGTGGCGAGCCTCGCCTACAAGTGGTGAGACGAGGCCGGGAGGCTCACCCCTCCCGCGCCCGCGCCCGGAGCAGGTACTTCTGCACCTTGCCGGTGGAGGTCTTGGGCAACTCCCCGAACACGACGTGGCGGGGAAGCTTGTAGGCGGCCAGCCGCCCGCGGCACCACGCGATCAGGTCGTCGGCGCTGATCGCACCCTCGGCCTTCAGCTCGACGAAGGCGCACGGGGTCTCGCCCCACCTGTCGTCGGGCTTGGCCACCACCGCGGCGGCGGCGACCGCCGGGTGCTTGAACAGGGCGTCCTCGACCTCGATGGAGGAGATGTTCTCGCCGCCGGAGATGATGATGTCCTTCGAGCGGTCCTTGAGCTGGACGTAGCCGTCGGGGTGCCGCACCCCGAGGTCGCCGGTGTGGAACCAGCCGCCCGCGAACGCGGCCTCGGTCGCCCCTGGATTCTTGAGGTAGCCGCGCATCACCACGTTGCCGCGCATCATCACCTCGCCCATCGTCCGCCCGTCGGCGGGGACGGGCTCCAGCGTCTCGGGATCGCGCACGTCGAGGCCCTCCAGCACCGGGTAGCGCACGCCCTGGCGCGCCTTCTTGGCGGCCTGCGCGTCGGCGGGCAGGGCGTCCCACGCGTCCTGCCACGCGTTGACGACCGCCGGGCCGTAGCTCTCGGTCAGGCCGTAGAGGTGGGTGACCGCGAAGCCCGCCTCGCGCATGCCGGCGAGCACCGCCTCGGGCGGGGGCGCCGCGGCGGTGAGGAAGGCGACCCGGTGGGGCAGGGGACGGCGCTCGGCGTCGGACGCGTTGATCAGGAGCTGCATCACGATCGGCGCGCCGCACAGGTGCGTGACGCCGTGCGCGGCGATGAGCGCGTACATCGCGTCCGCCCGGACCTGGCGCAGGCAGACATGGGTGCCGGCCACGATCGACAGGGTCCACGGGAAGCACCAGCCGTTGCAGTGGAACATCGGCAGGGTCCAGAGATAGACCGGGTGCTGGCTCATGGCGCCGGTGATGACGTTGCCCAGCGCCAGGAGCGCCGCGCCGCGATGGTGGTAGACCACGCCCTTCGGGTCGCCCGTGGTGCCCGAGGTGTAGTTCAGACTGATCGCGTCCCACTCGTCGTCGGGCATCGCCCAGTCGTGGTCGGGCTCGCCCGAGGCCACGAACGCCTCGTAGTCGAGGGCGCCGAGGCGCTCGCCGGGGCCGTCGTACGCGGGGTCGTCGTAATCGATCACCAGGGGCGCGACGCCGGCCCGCGCCAGCGCGGGGCCGGCGACCCCGGAGAACGCGCGGTCGGTGATCAGCACCTTCGCCTCGCCGTGCTCCAGGCAGAAGGCGAGCGCGGCCGCATCGAGCCGGGTGTTGAGGGTGTTGAGCACGGCGCCCGTCATCGGCACGCCGTAATGCGCCTCGATCATCGCCGGCGTGTTGGCGAGCAGCACCGCCACCGTGTCGCCGCGCCCGATCCCGCGGGCGGCGAGCGCCGAGGCGAGGCGGCGGCAGCGCGCGTAGAGCGCCGCGTAGGTCTCCCGCAACGGCCCGTGGATCACCGCGACGTGGTCTGGAAACACCCGCGCCGCCCGGTCGAGGTAGGCCAGCGGCGTCAGGGGCTGGTGGTTGGCCGGATTCCGGTCGAGGTCCCGGTCGTAGATCGTGTCGCGGCGCATGGGACCCTCCCGGCGTGTCTTGCCGGGACACTACCCTGCGCGTCTGCGCGATCAATCGGTTCGTGAGGCCCGACGCCGCGCCGCGAACGGGCGGGCGCCGGTGATGCGGCGCGCAGCGCAGGCCGTCAGTGCCGGCGCTCGTCCTTCGGGTCGCGCAGGAACTGCGCGAGTTCGAACCCGATCTCGATCATCAGGCCGTCGACGAGCTTGGTCAGGCCCGGTCGGCGCAGCGCGTCGGCCAGCGTCCGCAGGGCGATGGCGTGCTCGGCCATGCGGTTCACGAGGCGTTCGGTCTGGTGGAGGCTGGCCGCCCGGGTCTCGGTGAGGTCGATGGCGATGCCGCGCCCCTGCACCGTCCCGCCGTCGGCGTCGCGCTCGACCCGCCCGCGCATCAGCAGCCGGCGCCCGCCCGCTGGCGAGTCGAGGGTGCGGAACTCGGCCTCCATCGGGCCGCCGCTCTCGCCGACGGCGTGCAGGTAGCTCTCGATCCGCACCCGGTCGTCCGGGTGCGTCCTGTCGAGGAACGCGGCGATCGGCACCCCGCCGGCCGCGATGTCCGGATCGAGGCCGAGCAGGCTGGCGAACGCGCCCGACAGGGTGAGCCGTCCGGCCCAGTGGTCGTGGGCCCAGGCACCGACGACCCCGGAGGCGTCGAGGACCGCCTGCAACTCGTCGGACGGGCATGGGTCTGAGACGTCGGACATGCAACTCCTCGAGCCGCCCTTGCCGCGATAGCAAACCTCAAGTTTATTATCGCGGCGTGCGGCGGTCACGGCAAGGGCAGTCTAAGGCATAGAACGCCCTGTGAAAAGGTCAGGTGGCTCACCGCATCGCTCGAATAAACCTGAAGTTGCTATTCAGGCCGAGCATTCAGCCGCCGGCCAGCCGATCCCGGCACGCTCCGCGCCGGGATGCCGTTCCTGCCGCACCCGATCGCGCGACGCGCGGATCCGCATGATCCGGTGCACGCCACCGCGCGGCGACCGAGCCTCGATCGAGGCCGTTCGCTGAGGAGCGATCTTTAAGGGTCTCTTAACCATGATCCTGGAAATCTCGGGATCACGGCATCCCTGGGTCACAGGACGTTGGTCTCGGCCGACGGTGGTTCGACCCTAGGTTGCTTGATGTCGCCGCGTGGCAACCTCGCCCGGGATGCACGCACACGCCTCCGGCAAGCGATCGCGCGCATCCGCGTCGCGGCCGATCGGAGCAAGACCTCGACGCGGGACGGCCAGCCAAGGGACCTTCGATGAAAGCGATCACATTCGTCACGCAGAAGGGGGGTAGCGGCAAGAGCACCCTGTGCATCTCGCTCGCCGTCGCCGCTCAGGAGGCGGGCCGCACGGTCTGCATCCTGGAGATGGACCGGCAGGCCACGATCTCGGACTGGCTCGACCATCGCACCGCCGAGGGTCCGGAAGTCGCCCAGATCGACGCCACGCAGATCGAGGCGGTGATGGCGCAGCTGCGCGCGTCGGCCTACGACTACGTGTTCATCGACACGCCGGGCGTCGATTCCACGGGCACGCTCTCGGCGATCCGCGCGGCCGACCTCTGCATCATCCCCTGCCGGCCGACGCCCGCGGATCTGCGCGCCTTCAAGCCGACGCTGGCCGCAGTCTACCGCCTGGAGAAGAAGTTCGCGTTCGTGCTGAACCAGACGCCGCCGCGCTCCTACCGCATCCGCGACGCCGCCGACGGGCTCGCGGTGCTCGGCATCCTGCCCGACGTCAACATCGTGGCCCGCACCGACCACCAGGACGCGATCGGGGTCGGGCAGGGCGTCACCGAGTTCAACCCGCGGGGGCAGGCGGCGGGCGAGGTGCGCCGGCTCTGGACCTGGATCGAGCGGCGCACGCAGGCGGGCAGGACGGTGAAGCATGTCGAAGCCGCCTAAGCTGAACCTCGCCTCGATCGTCGCGGCCGCCGTGCCCGCCGGCCGCCCGGCGCCCCAGACCGCGGAGATCGTCCAGCTCGATCGCGGCGCGGCGCCCCCGCGGCGCCGCGCCGCCACCCTCAAGGAACGCGCCCGACAGATGTCGGTCTACCTCGAGCCGCCCGTCTACGATCAGTTGCGGGACCTCGCCTACGCCGAGCGCACCAAGATGCACGCACTCATGATCGAGGCCCTCGACCTGCTGTTCAAGCAGCGCGGCGCCCGCTCCATCGAGCAGTTGTCGGATCATCCCCAGCGCTGATCGCTGTTCGCGGTCGGTGGGGGTGAGCGCGCCGACGTGGTGATCGAGGTCGTGGCGTGCCCCGATACGCTACGGCCTACCGATGCGCCGGGCGCCGGGCATCGTCCGACGTTGCAAGATATCGAAGAAAATTAAATTTTCTGATTTTCAATCAAATGATTAGCGGCGATTGCTGATGTGATGAAGTAGCCTTGAACCCTGTGCATCGCCGACCCTTGCGGCCCCGAGCGCCCGGATCGTTCAGGCTTCCTTTACGCCGTCCGGACAATTGTCGGTGCGTCCGGTTGCGGATCGCTGGGTGAGCGGTCGGTCCGGGTCCGATCCCGGCCACGCCTTCTCGCGTCGGGAGGCGGCGTGCGGCGTACAGGCGGATCCGGTTGGCATGGCGCGCTCGACGCTCTCTCGGACGCTGGGCCCGCGCCCGCTCCGGCGCATCCTCGCGGTCTCGGCCATCGCGCTCGCCACGGCCAATTGCAGCACCGGCCCGCAGAAGTTTGCCGGCGGCTCCGGCTCGGGCAACGGCCTCGACCCGAAGTACGGGGTCAAGACCAGCCCGCGCCTCTACAATGAGGGCGACGCGATCCCGAAGGGGGGCGGGCGCCGCTTCTCGGGCAAGCCCTACGTGGTGGCGGGCCGCACCTACGTGCCCCGCGAGGATGCCCGCGGCTACGTCCGCGAGGGGCTGGCCTCCTGGTACGGCGCCGCCTTCCACGGGCGGATGACGGCCAACGGCGAGGTGTTCGACCGACACTCGATCGCCGCCGCCCATCCGACCCTGCCGCTGCCGAGCTACGTCCGCGTCACCAACACCGCCAACGGCTACTCGATGGTGGTCCGCGTCAACGACCGCGGCCCCTACCACGCCAACCGGGTGATGGACGTCTCGGAGGAGGTCGCCCGGGCGCTGGAGTTCCGCACCAAGGGCACGGCGCGCGTCCGCGTCGCCTATCTCGGGAAGGCCTCGATCGCCGGAAGCGACGACCGCAAGCTGCTCGCCACGCTGCGCACCGACGGCGCGCCGGCGGGCCCCCGCGCTCCGGTGATGGTGGCCGATCTCGGCCCCTCGGACGAGCCCGAGCGCTACGAGCGGCCCGCCCGCGCGCCCCTGGCGTTCAAGCCGGCGCCGGAGGTGCAGGAGTCCGACGAGGCCCCGGCCCCGCGGCCCGCGCGGGCACCGGTCCTGCTCGCGCGCGCGTCGGTGCCGGTGGCGGCGGCTGTCCAGCCGACGCAGCCGCGCCTGGATGCCTTCCGGCCCGCGCCGGTGGCCGACCTGAACCCTGGCCTGCGCCATCCCGCGGCGCCCGGGGCACCCGCGCGCACGGCCTCCGGGAGAACGGTTCTAACCGCGCCCACGCTCCGCCTCGCGGCCGGCCCGGCCCGGCCCGATCCGGCACCGATGGCCGCCAAGCGCGCGTCCGTGCGCGCCGACGCGCCGCCGGCGGCGATCCCGGCCTCCGCCAAGCTCGCCATGGCCCGGCTGGCGGCGGCGGCCGCGCCGCCGGTCGGCGTCAAGGCGGGCGCCGCACGGGCGGAGCCCGGCCGCCGGCCCGGGCGGTTGGCCGGGATCTACTGAGGGTTTCCTGCGAAGCGCCCGCCCTCGATCCGTCCGGAAGAGGCGGCGCGACGACCGCCGACGAAGCATCCCGCCCGGACCCGCGGCGTTTTGCGATCGATCCCGCGGGGAAACCGTAATATGGTCACGCTTGTTGTCGGGTGACGATGCACGGAGAGGCGGCGCCGGCCCGGCCGCCCGCGCTGGAGGCGGCGATGCGCAGGATTGTTGTCACCCTTCTCACCGCGGCCTGCGCGCTCGCGGCCTGCCTGCCGGCGCGCGCCCAGTCCTTCCAGACGGCGGCGCCGCACGCGATCTTGATCGATGCCGAGTCCGGCTCGGTGCTGTTCGAGAAGGCGGCCGACGAGCCCTTCGCCCCGGCCAGCATGGCCAAGCTGATGACCACCGACATCGTCTTCGACGCCCTGAAATCCGGGCGGCTCACCATGGATACCGAGTTCACGGTGACCGAGGACGCGTGGCGCCGCGGCGGGGCGGGCGGCGGCGGCTCGTCGATGTTCGCCCAGGTCAACAGCCGGATCAGGATGTCCGACCTGCTGCGCGGGTTGATCGTCCAGTCGGGCAACGACGCGGCGATCACCATCGCCGAGAACATGGCCGGCTCGGAGGAGGCGTTCTCCGGCATGATGAACCAGCGTGCGCGTGAGATCGGACTGACGCGCGCCACCTTCCGCAACGCCACCGGCTATCCGGCGCCCGACCAGCGGGTCACCGCGCGGGACATGGCCAAGCTCGGCCTCCATATCATCGACACCTACCCGGACCTGTACAAGATCTTTTCCGAGCGCGAATTCACCTGGAACAAGATCAAGCAGCAGAACCGCAACCCGCTGCTCACCCTCGACATCGGCTCCGACGGCCTCAAGACCGGCTACCTCGAGGAATCCGGCTACGCGCTCACCGGATCGGCGGTGCAGAACGGCCAGCGCCTGATCCTGGTGATCTCCGGCCTCAAGACGGCCCGCGACCGCGCGGCGGAGGCCCGCAAGCTGATGGAGTGGGGGTTTCGCGCCTTCGAGCCGCGGCAGGTCTTCGCGCCGGGCGAGACGGTGGCCGAGGCCGCGGTCTTCGGCGGGGCGGCCGGCTCGGTGCCGCTCGTCGCCAAGAAGCCGGTGCGGGTGCTGCTGCCGCGCGGCTCCACCGACCGGGTCACGGCGCGGGCCGTCTACCAGGGCCCCCTCGTCGCGCCGGTGGAGGACGGCAGCGAAGTCGGCCGCCTGCGGGTCCTGCGCGGCGAGGCGGTGGCGCTGGATCAGCCGCTCTACGCGGGTGCCGCCGTCGCCGCCGGCACCATCCCGCAGCGGGCGATGGACGCCGCGCTCGAGTTCGGCACCGGCCTCGTCCGCCGCGCCTTCGACAAGGCGGGCAAGGGCGACAAGATCGGGGGCAAGGCCGGCGACAAGGCCGCCAACCCGTCGTGACGGTTTCGCGGTCGAAGGGTCCGCGCGGTGTGCCGCGTCTCTCCCTCCCCCCTCGGCGGGGGAGGGCGGCCCTCGCGTCAGCGAGGGTCGGGAGAGGGGAGCGCGTTGCCCGGAGAGGTCGCTCCCCTCTCCCGGCCCGCTTCGCGGGCCACCCTCGCCCGCAGAGGGAGGAGGGCATCGGTGCCCGGGGCCCGCGATGAGCCTCCCCGACTCCCGCGGCGTCTTCATCACCTTCGAGGGCGGGGAGGGGGCCGGCAAGTCGACGCAGGTCGCCCGCCTCGCCCGCACCCTGCGGGCGCGGCGTAGCGTCGTGACCACCCGCGAGCCCGGCGGCTCGCCCCGTGCCGAGGAGATCCGCGAGGCCCTGCTCGCCGGTGTCGCGAAGCCCTACGGACCGTTCGCGGAGGCGCTGCTGTTCTCGGCCGCCCGGATCGACCACCTCGACCACCTGATCCGGCCCGCGCTCCGGGCCGGCGAGATCGTGCTGTGCGATCGGTTCATGGATTCGACGCGCGCCTACCAGGGGGCGGCCGGCGGCCTCGATCCGGACGCCGTCGCGGCGCTGGAGCGCGTCGTCGTCGGGGGAACGCGGCCCGACCTGACCCTGATCCTCGACCTCGCCCCCGAGACCGGTCTCGCCCGCGCGCGCGCGCGCGCTGCCGGGCAGGGCGCGTCCGCCCCCGATAGGTTCGAGGCGGAGGCGCTGGCCTTCCACGCGCGCCTGCGCGCCGCCTTCCGGGAGATCGCCGAGGCCGAGCCCGCGCGCTGCGTCCTGATCGAGGCTGCCGGGACCGCCGAGGCCGTCGAGGCCGCGGTGCGGCGGGCGGTCGCCGCCCGCCTGCCGGGCCTCCTTGCCCCCGACGCGGAGCGCGTCGATGCCGCCTGAGCGCGCCCCCGACGACGTCGAGCCCGGCGACCTCGCGGGCGTCGCCCGCCCGCGCGAGACCACGCGGTTCGTCGGGCACGCGGGCGCCGAGGCCGCCTTCGCCGAGGGGATCGCCTCCGGACGGCTCCATCACGCGTGGCTGATCGGTGGCCCCGCCGGCATCGGCAAGGCGACGCTCGCCTACCGCGTCGCCCGACGCCTGCTCGCCGATCCCGAAGGAATCTCGCGGGCGCCGGGGCTCGACGTGGAGGCCGCTCATCCGGTGGCGGGCAAGATCGCGGCGCTCTCGCACCCGAATCTGATCGCGCTGCGCCGGCACCGGGTGCCGACCGCGAAGACGCTGCCGACGAAGATCCCGGTCGATGCCGCGCGCCGGGCGCTCGACCTGTTCGGCTCCACCGCGGGCAATGCCGGCCACCGCATCTGCATCGTCGACAGCGCCGAGGACCTCAACGCCAACAGCGCCAACGCCCTCCTGAAGATGCTGGAGGAGCCCCCGCCCCGCGCGCTGTTCCTGATCGTCAGCCACGCGCCGGGCCGCCTGCTGCCGACGATCCGCTCGCGCTGCCGGGCGCTGATGCTCCGTCCCCTCGCCGAGGCGGACGTGGCGCGCGTCGTCTCCGGCTTCCCCGCGCCGTTCTCCGCGCCGGATGCCGAGGCGCTGGGCCGGGCCACCGCCCTCGCGGAGGGCTCGGTGGCGCGGGCCGTCGCGATGCTCGATCCGGCGATGCAGCGGCTGGTCGCCGAGGTCGAGACGCTGCTGGCGCGCCGCGCCCATCCGGACTGGCGCCGCATCCTGACCCTCGCGGAGACGCTGGCCGGCCGCGAGGCCGAGGCGCTGTTCGCGGCGAGCCAGGAGGCGGTCGAGCGGTTCGTCGCGGCCGAACTCCACCGGCGCCGGGCCGAGCCCCCCGGCCGCCTTGCGGCCCTGGTCGAGGTATGTGAAAACTTCGGCCGCGCCGCCCGGGAGGCCGCGATCTACAACCTCGATCGTCGGCCCGTGGTCCTCTCGCTGTTCGCCGACCTCGCGGGCGCCGTCCGGACCGCGTGATCGTCCCGGCGCCGATCCGGGGATATGTCCGACGTGACCGCCAGCACCTCCGCGCCGAAGACCTTCAGCATCACCACGGCGATCTCGTACCCGAACGGCGCGCCGCACATCGGCCACGCCTACGAGGTGATCGCCACCGACGCCATCGCCCGCTTCCACAGGCTCGACGGCTACGAGGTGCTGTTTACCACCGGCACCGACGAGCACGGCCTCAAGATCCAGCAGGCGGCGACCCGCGCCGGCACCACCCCGCGCGCCTTCGTCGACGGCATGGCCGACCGCTTCCGGGCGGTGGCCGACCGGCTCGACTGCGCCTACGACCGCTTCATCCGCACCACGGAATCCCCCCACTACGCGGCGGCGCAGGCGCTGTGGCGGCGGATGGAGGCCGCCGGCGACATCTACCTCGACACCTACGCCGGCTGGTACTCGGTGCGCGACGAGGCCTACTACGACGAGGCCGAGACCCGCCTCCTCGACGACGGCACCCGCCGCAGCCTGTCCACCGACACGCCCGTCGTGTGGATGGAGGAGGAGAACTACCTGTTCCGCCTCTCGGCCTACGCCGACCGGCTGCTCGAGCTCTACGACGCGCAGCCCGGCTTCATCGGGCCGGAATCGCGGAAGAACGAGGTCGCGAGCTTCGTGCGCTCAGGCCTGAAGGACCTCTCGGTCAGCCGCACCACCTTCGACTGGGGCGTGCCGGTGCCCGACCGGCCAGGCCACGTCATGTACGTCTGGGTCGACGCCCTGACGAATTATCTCACCGTCACGGGCTTCCCGAACGACGACGACGCGCGCAAAAAATTCTGGCCGGCCGACCTCCACGTCATCGGCAAGGACATCGTCCGCTTCCACGCGGTGTACTGGCCGGCCTTCCTGATGTCGGCGGGCCTGCCGCTCCCGAAGCGCGTCTTCGGCCACGGCTTCCTGCTCTCCAAGGGCGAGAAGATGTCGAAGTCGCTTGGCAACGTGCTCGACCCGATGGAGCTCGCCGACACCTACGGCGTCGACGCGGTGCGCTACTTCGTGCTGCGCGACGTGCCCTTCGGCGGCGACGGCAGCTACAGCCACGCGGCGATCATCACCCGCATCAACGCGGATCTGGCCAACGACCTCGGCAACCTAGCGCAACGCTCGCTGTCGATGATCGCCAAGAACCTGTCCGGTGCGGTCCCCGAGCCGGGTGCCTTGACCGAGGCCGACCGGACCCTACTCGCGGCTGCCGACGCGCTGCCCGACAGGGCTCGCGCCCTGATGGGCGACCTCGCGCTGCACGCCGTGCTCGGCGAGATCTGGGCCGTGGTGGCCGAGGCCAACCGCTACTTCGCCGGTGCGGAGCCGTGGCGCCTGCGCAAGACCGATCCGGCCCGGATGGGCACGGTCCTCTACGTCACGGCGGAGGTGCTGCGCAGCGTGGGTATCCTGGTGCAGCCCTTCGTGCCGCGCGCGGCGTCGCACCTCCTCGACCTGCTCGCCGTGCCTGCCGACCGGCGCAGGCTGGCCGACGTGGGGGAGGGCGGACGCCTCGGCGCGGGCTCGGCCCTGCCGGCCCCGAGCCCGATCTTCCCGCGGTTCGAGAAGCCCGAGGCGCCGGCTGCATGAGCCCGGTCCCTGCGCTATGATTAGGACACATCCTGGTGCTGGGAGTTGACTCATCATGAGCTACGAACCGCCAACTCCCGACAACAACCTTGTCCTGCGGCAGGTGCAGAGCATGCGTGGCGAGATGCACGAGATGCTGGAACGACAGGCGCGGGCTATCGACCTCGTTGCGCGCTGCGCGAGGTGAAGTCGGACCTCGTCCCGATGGGAAACCGGGTTCTCACGGCATAATCGGACATCCTGAAGGTCGTGTTGCGCCTGGACGATGCGCAGGAGCCTCGTCGAGACGGCATCGCTCCGACGGCCTGAACCGCCGCGCTCCGGAAAGGCATGGACATGCCGGAATGGCTCGCCATCACCTTCGGTGTCGCCGCCGGAACCCTGATCGTGGGATGCGCCTTGGCCTGGGCCGTATGGCCGAGGCGCCCCGGCAAGCGGAGCCGGTTGGCTTCCCCATCCGATCCGGGGGTCCAGTACGAGGCTCAGGACATCCATCCACCCGCCAACTGAACCCAACAATCGAGTCTTCCGCCCCCTGCCATGCTGATCGACAGCCACTGCCATCTCGACTTCCCGGAATTCGCCGCCGACCTGCCGGGCGTGATCGCCCGCGCCGGGACCGCGGGCGTGACCCGGATGCTCACGATCTCCACCCGCGTCGCCAAGGCCGACACCTACCGCGCCATCGCGGAGGCCCATCCTCAGGTCTGGTACACGGTCGGCACCCATCCGCACGGGGCGGGGGAGGAGCCGGACATCGCGGCCGAGACCATCGCGGACCTGACCCGGCATCCGCGCTGTATCGGCCTCGGCGAGGCGGGACTCGACTACCACTACGACGACGCGGCCCCGGAAGCCGTGCAGGAGCGGGTGCTGCGCGCGCACATCGAGGCGGCGCGCATCACCGGTCTGCCCCTCGTCATCCACGCCCGCGACGCCGACGACCACATGGAGCGGGTGCTTACCGACGAGATGGCCCGCGGCCCGTTCGGGGCGGTGCTGCACTGCTTCTCGTCCGGTCCGCAGCTGGCGCAGATCGGCGTCGCCCTCGGCCTGTACGTGTCGTTCTCGGGGATCGTCACCTTCCGCCGCGCGCACGCGCTCCGCGCGATCGCCAAGTCCGTTCCCCGCGACCGCATCCTGGTCGAGACCGACGCGCCGTTCCTTGCCCCCGAGCCGCACCGCGGCCGCACCAACGAGCCGGCCTACACCGCCGACACCGCCCGTGCCCTGGCCGAGACCCTGGGCCTCGACGCGGACGCGTTCGCGCGCCTCACCACGGCGAACTTCTTCCGCCTGTTCTCCAAGGCCGCGGACGGGACGGGCGCGTGACAAGCGCAGCCGTCCCGGGATACCACCCGAGCGGGAGGTCCGGATGGCGACGCTGACCCTGCGCATCCTCGGTTGCGGCTCGTCCGGCGGGGTGCCCCGTGTCGGCTACGGCTGGGGCGCCTGCGACCCGCAGGATTCGCGGAACCGCCGCCGCCGCTGCTCGCTCCTCGTCGAGCGCCGCGAGACCGAGGCCGCCACCACCCTCCTCGTCGACACCTCGCCGGATCTGCGCGAGCAGCTCCTCGATGCCGACGTGCGCCGCCTCGACGCGGTGCTCTACACCCACGCGCACGCCGATCACACCCACGGCATCGACGACCTGCGTCCGCTGGTGATCCAGATGCGCGCGCGCATCCCGGTCCACGCCGACGCGCTGACCGCGGCGCTGCTGCAGGCCCGCTTCGGCTACTGCTTCGAGACGCCGCCGGGCAGCGCCTATCCGCCGATCCTCGACCTGCGCGACCTTCCCCTGGACGGGACGACCGTCGTGCAGGGCGAGGGCGGCGCGATCGAAGCCGAGGCGCTCCCCGTCGCGCACGGCAACGAGGCGGCGCTCGGCTTCCGCTTCGGGCCGGCGGCCTACATCCCCGACGTCAGCCTGATGCTGGAAGCGAGCCGGGCGCGCCTGCACGGCCTCGACTTGCTGATCATCGACGCGTTGCGCGAGACGCCGCACCCGACCCACTACGCGGTCTCGGACGCGCTCGCGCTGATCGAGGCGGTCGCGCCCCGGCGCGCGATCCTGACCAACCTCCACACCGACCTCGACTACGCGACGCTGGCAAGGAAGCTGCCGACCAACGTCGTCCCGGCCCATGACGGCCTCGCGGCCACGATCGAGCTCTGAGAACGCGCGTCGCCGCCGAAGCTCTGCCCGCGTCCCCGGCTCCGAAAATCTCTTCCGCCCGGTTGACCGGCCGGTTCACGGCCCGTATATCCCCGTCACCGGCGGCGGGCCAGCGAGAGCAGCCCGGCGGTCGGATCACCCTCGATAGATTGGCTGGACAAGCCGGTGTGAACCGGCTGCGCTGCCGTTCCCATCGATGGTGCTGTCCTTCTCCAGCGTTGGTAGTCTCCGACACGGGATGTTGACAGGAAGCTCTGGGGAGGCCTAAACGCCTCCCGCCGCGGAAACGGACTGCTTTCGGCTAGTCCAGCATCTCGGATCTTCAGGGCGCGTACGAGGGTCTTTCGGGATGCAAATCCCGGATCGGACGTTCGCGACGGGTTTTTAGCGGATCATGCATCCGTGTGTTCTTTGACAAGTGAATCTGTGAGGAAGGGAAGCGTGGGCGGCATTGTCCTTGC
>NZ_CAXTBY010000033.1:0-35051 GCF_964242245.1 uncultured Methylobacterium sp.
CCTGCACCAAGCCGCTCTCCGAGGTGACGCCGATCGTCTACCCGAAGCCCGACGGGAAGCTCACCTTCGACCGGCTCTCATCGGTCTACCTGTCGAACACCAACCACGAGGAGGATCAGCCGGCCCACCTCAAGGTGCGGGACATGGGCTTGCAGAAGATCTCCGAGCACGACGTGTTCGGCGGACCGTCGGCCCGCTACTGCCCGGCGGGCGTCTACGAGTGGGTGGAGGATACGGCGGCGTCCGACGGGGTGCGCTACCAGATCAACGCGCAGAACTGCGTTCACTGCAAGACGTGCGATATCAAGGACCCGAACCAGAACATCGACTGGGTGACGCCGGAGGGGCCGGGCGGGCCGAACTACCCGAACATGTGATCCTGCGGCCCGGGCGGGCTCGGGTCCGCGCCATCCTTTCGCCTTGCGGGCATGGCGGGAAGGGTCCAGTGTCCCGCCCCATTCGGCGCCGCCGCGACGGGCCGGCGCCCGCAGGAACCGTGACTGGTGCCCATGACCGACAACCGCGCCCGACGCACCGCCTCGGTGCTCGCCCTGATCCTCGCCGCGGGCGCCCTGCTCGCCGCTCCGGTCGAGGCCGCCCAGCCCCGCGAATCGAGCCCGGTCTCCGACTACGAGCCGGCGGAGTCCCTCGAGGGCAATTTCCTCTCCGCCTACATCGCCGGCGCGTCCCGCGACACCGCGGCGGCGGCGAACTTCTACCGCGAGGCTGTGAAGGCCGACCCGCGCAACACCGAGCTGCTGGAGCGCGCCTTCGTCTCGCTGCTCGCCGACGGTGCGCTGCCGGACGCGTTCCGCGCCGCCGAGCGCCTCGTCAGCCGCGACGGCTCCAACGGGCTGGCGCAGCTCGCCCTCGGCGTCCGTCAGATCAAGGCCGCCCAGTGGCCCGGCGCGCGTCAGAACTTCGCCCGCAGCGGCAAGGGCGCGGCCGCCGACCTCACCGCGACGCTGCTCACCGCCTGGGCCTATGCCGGGGCGGGCGACGGCAAGCGCGCCCTGGAGACCGTGGGCAAGCTCAAGGGCGAGCGCTACTACAACACCTTCCGCGACTATCACGCCGGCCTGATCGCCAGCGTCATCGGCGACCAGGCCGAGGCCGAGCGCCGCCTCAAGGCGGCCTACGACGCCGACCGCAACACGCTGCGCATCGTCGACGCCTACGCCCGCTTCGAGGCCAATGCCGGCCGCACCGACCTCGCCATCCAGGCCTACACCGACTTCGACGCCCTGATGCCGCGCCATCCGATCGTGCGCGAGGCCCTGGACAAGCTGAAGGGCGGCAAGCCGCTCGCCCGCATCATCACCACCGCGCAGGAGGGCGCGGGCGAGGTGCTGTACGGCCTCGGCTCGGCCGGCTCGACGCAGGGGGACGAGCTGCCGGCCGTCGTCTACCTGCGGCTCGCCCTCTACCTCGCCCCCGACCACGCGCTGGCCCGCCTGACGCTGGCCGACACGCTGGACCGGATGAAGCAGCCGGAGCGCGCCAACGAGGCCTACGCCCAGATCCCGGCGACCTCGCCGCTGAAGCTCAACGCCGACATCCAGATCGGCCTGAACCTGGAGCAGGCCGGCAAGGGGGACGAGGCGCTGCAGTACCTCGACGCGGCGATGAAGGCGCACCCGGACGACATCGACGTGATCACGGCGCTCGGCAACGTCCAGCGCTCGCGCAAGAAGTACGAGGAGGCGACCGAGACCTACACGCGCGCCATCGCGCTCATCGGCGACCGTCCGCGGGCGAACTTCTGGACGACCTACTACTTCCGCGGCACGGCCTACGAGCGCGCCAAGCAGTGGCCGAAGGCCGAGGCCGACCTGAAGACCGCCCTCGACCTCGTCCCGGCGAGCCAGCCGGCGGCCCGCGCCCAGGTGCTGAACTATCTCGGCTACTCCTGGGTCGATCAGAAGATCAACATCGACGACGCGTTCAAGCTGCTGAAGCAGGCCGCCGACGCCTCCCCGCGCGACGGCATGATCGTCGACAGCCTCGGCTGGGCCTATTTCCGCCTCGGCCGGTGGGACGACGCGCTGCGCGAGCTGGAAAAGGCCGTCGAGCTGAAGCCCGGCGACCCGACCATCAACGACCATCTCGGCGATGCCTACTGGCGCGCCGGCCGGAGGCTCGAAGGCAAGTTCCAGTGGCAGCACGCCAAGGACCTCAACCCGGAGCCGGACGACCTTGCGGCGATCAACGAGAAGCTGAAGGACGGCTTGGCCGACGCCGACAAGCCGACGGCCACGGCCGAGAACCCGCCGGCCCCGGTCGCCGCGCCCCACAACGCCGAGAATCCGGAACTGCCGAAGGGTGCGCCGGCTCCGAATGAGGCCCCTGGCGCCGCCGACAAGAAGAGCGGCGGATGACCTCGACACATCGAGTGAACCGATCGTCTCGCGCCGGCTGCCTCTCCGTGGCAGCCGGCTTTCGTTTGCGGTACGCCCGCACGGTTCAGCCGGCCTTGATCGATACGAAACCATGGCCCCACTCACCACCCGCGCACCCGCGAAGATCAACCTGACGCTCCACGTCCTCGGGCGCCGCGCGGGCGACGGCTACCACGTGCTGGAGAGCCTCGTCGCCTTCGCCGGCACCGCCGACGCGCTGACGCTGCAACCCGGCGCGAGCCTGTCCCTCACGGTGAGCGGGCCCACCGCCGGGACCGCAGGTCCGACCGGCGACAACCTCGTAATCCGCGCCGCGAGGAACTTGGCCGACCGGGTGCCGGGCCTGCGGCTCGGCAGCTTCGAACTCGGGAAGCGCCTGCCGGTCGCGGCGGGGATCGGCGGCGGCTCGTCGGATGCGGCGGCGGCCCTGCGACTGCTGGCGGAGTTGAACGGCCTGTCCCTCGACCATCCGGCCGTCGTCGCGGCGGCGCGGGCCACCAGCGCCGACGTGCCGGTCTGCCTGGAGCCGCGGGCGCGGATGATGCGCGGCGCGGGCGAGGAGATCGGGCCGGCCCTCCTGCTCGCTCCCTTGCCGGCAGTGCTGATCAATCCCGGCGTGCCCGTGCCGACCGCACCGGTGTTCCGGGCGCTCGGCCTTCAGGTCGGAGAGACGCTGCCCGGCGCAGCACATCCGGAGATCGCCCCCAGAGCGAGGGCCGACGACTTGCTGGCGCAGATCGGGCCGGCGCGCAACGACCTCGAAGCGCCGGCCCTGACGGTGGTGCCGGTGATCGGCACGGCGCTGGACCTGCTGCGCGACCAGGCCGGATGCCGGCTCGCCCGGATGTCGGGTTCGGGCGCGACGGTGTTCGCGGTCTTCGCGGATCGACGTGCGGCCCTGCGGGCGGCGCGGAACGTACGGGCGGCGGAGCCCGGATGGTGGGTCGTGCCGACGTTCCTGCGCTGAGCGCCGGACGGGGATGGCTCGGCCTCAGTGAACCCGCGAGACGCAGAAATCCACGACCTGGAGCAGGGCCGACTTCATCGGCCCGGTGGGGAAGGGCGCGAGCGCGTCGCGGGCGAGCACCCCGTAATCCCGCGCCCGCGCGACGGTGTCCTCCAGGGCGCGGTGGCGGCGCAGGATCGCACGGGCGGTCTCCAGGTCGCCGTCCTCGACCCGGCCCTCCTCCAGGGTGCGCCGCCAGAAGGCGCGCTCCGCGTCGGTGCCGCGACGGACGGCGAGCACGATCGGCAGGGTGATCTTGCCCTCGCGGAAGTCGTCGCCGACGTTCTTGCCCAGCGCCGCGCTGGTGCCGCCGTAATCGAGCACGTCGTCGATGAGCTGGAAGGCGATGCCGAGGTTCATCCCGTAGGCGCGGCAGGCCGCCTGCTCGACCTCGGAGCGCCCGGCCAGCACCGGGCCGACCTCGCAGGCCGCCGCGAACAGCTCCGCGGTCTTGGCGCGGATCACCGCGAGGTACGCGTCCTCGGAGGTGCCGGTGTTCTTGGCCGCGGTGAGCTGCATCACCTCGCCCTCGGCGATGACCGTGGCGGCGGCGGATAGGATGTCCAGCGCCCGCAGGCTCCCGACCTCGACCATCATCCGAAAAGCCTGCCCCAGCAGGAAGTCGCCGACGAGGACGCTCGCCTCGTTGCCCCACTTGATGCGGGCCGCGACCCGGCCGCGGCGCATGTCGCTCTCGTCGACCACATCGTCGTGCAGGAGGGTGGCCGTGTGCATGAACTCGACGCTGGCAGCGAGCTTCACGTCGCCGTCCGCGCCGGAATAGCCGCAAAGCTCGGCGGCGGCCAGGGTGAGGATCGGGCGCAGGCGCTTGCCGCCGGAATCGATCAGGTGGTTGGCCACCTCCGGGATCATCGCCACGTCCGATCCCGTCCGCGACAGGATCTGCGCGTTGACCCGCTCCATGCCGCCGGCCACCAGCGCGATGAGATCCGCCAGACTCGCCTCCGCCTCGGAACGCCCCTCTTCGATGGAAACGACGACACCCAAGGCCCGATGCCTCCAGACCGACTTCGACCGCGCGGGATGAGCGCCACCCCTTCGCACGGGCGTCTTGGCGCCGCAACACGCGCGCGGAAAACCGGATATGGTGCCGGAGACCGTCCTCCCGCACGCGGCGAAAGCGCCGCCCCCTCCCCTGCCACGAACCGGCATGATCGAGCTGATCCGCACCAACGACATCGTCCTGATCGGCTTCGCGCAATCCCTGCTGGAGGTCGCCGCGATCCCGGTCCTCGTCGCCGACACGCACATGAGCCTGATGGAGGGCTCGATCGGTGCCTTCCCCCGCCGCCTGCTGGTGCCGACCGACCATGCCGCGCAGGCGCGGCGCCTGCTGACGGATGCCGGCCTCGCGCACGAACTGCGCGACGTCGGGTAACGGGGATGAACCCGGAGCCGGACCTGTTCCTGGGAGGGCGCCTGCGCCTGTTCCAGCCGCCGCGGGGCGGCCACCGGGCCGGGACGGACGCGGTTCTGCTCGCGCACCTGATCGCGCCCGGGCCGGGCGAGCGCGTGTGCGACGTCGGCGCGGGGACGGGTGCGGTCGGGCTCGCCTGCACCGTCCTCGCCCCGGGATGCCGGGTGGTTCTGGTCGAGCGCGCGCGCGAGGTCGCGGACATGGCGCGCAGGAACGTCGCGCTGAACGGCCTCGCCGACCGGGTCGAGACGATCGAGGCCGACGTGCTGGCATCCGGCGCGGACCGCCGCGCGGCCGGGCTCCTGCCGGATCTGGCCGACATCGTCCTGACCAACCCGCCCTTCTTCGAGCCGGGCCGGCATCGGCCGTCGCCGAACGCGGAGCGGGCGGCCGCGCACGACGTCTCGGCGGGCGGCCTGGACGGGTGGCTGCGCACCTGCACCGACCTGCTGCGGCCGGGGGGACGGCTCGGCCTGATCCACCGGGCGGACGCCCTGCAGGCCTGCCTCGACGGCCTGCGCGGCCGCTTCGGCGCGATCGCGGTCCGGCCCGTGCAGGCCCGCGCGGAGCGGCCGGCGATCCGCATCCTGATCCGCGCGGTCAAGGGCAGCCGGGCACCGCTCGGACTGCTGCCGGCCCTGGTGCTTCAGGATCGGGACGGCCGCTTCACGGCGGAAGCGGAGGCCCTGCATCGGGGCGAGCGCTGGCCTCGAACCGAACCGGCGTGACGCGGTCGGGAAAGCTTGCCGCCGGGACGCCCATCCCCACTTGATGCCCCTGCACGACGACCTCCCGCAGCAGCCGAGTCCCGATGCCCGCAGTCTCCGACGCCGTTCGCGCGCTCCTGCCCGCGAGGTTCCGCAAGAAGCGCCCGCGCGTCGCGGTGGTACGGTTGAACGGGGTCATCGGTGCCGTCTCGCCGCTGCGGTCCGGCCTGTCGATCGCGACGGTGGCGGGCAGCCTGGAGCGCGCGTTCGCCATGCCCGGGCTGGTCGCGGTGGCGATCGTGGTCAACTCGCCCGGCGGCGCGCCGGCGCAGTCGCACCTCATCCACCGCCGCATCCGGTCGCTGGCCGAGGAGAAGTCGCTACCCGTCCTCGCCTTCGTCGAGGATGTCGCGGCGTCCGGCGGCTACATGATCGCCTGCGCTGCCGACGAGATCGTCGCCGACCCGACCTCGGTGGTCGGCTCGATCGGCGTGGTCTCGGCCGGCTTCGGGTTCGACAAGCTGATCGCCCGCATCGGCGTCGAGCGCCGCGTCCACACGCAGGGCGAGGCGAAGGCGATGCTCGACCCGTTCCGGCCCGAGGAACCGGCCGACGTCGAGCGGCTGCTGCGTCTCCAGGCCGACGTGCAGGAGGTGTTCACGGGTCTCGTCACCGCGCGGCGGCCGAACCTGAGGGCCGGCGACAACCTGTTCACGGGGGCGGTCTGGACCGGCCGGCAGGCGCTCGAACTCGGCCTGATCGATGCGATCGGCGACATCCGCACGACGCTGCGCGCCCGGTTCGGCGACACCGTCGATCTCAGGCTGGTGGCGGAGGCGAAGGGCTCGTTCGTCGCCCGCCTCCTGCGCCGCGCGGCGCCGGGCGGAACCGGGGTCGCCGACGGAGTCCTGTCCGCGCTCGAGGAGCGGGCCGCGTGGGCCCGCTACGGGCTGTAGCTCAGCGGGCCGGGCAGGCGAGGCCCGGGGTGGCGTAGCCGCTGCCGTACACGACCCGAACCTTGCGGGTGCAGACCTCGCCCTTGGCCGGCGGCGCGGCGACCGGCGCAACATCGACCGGAGTGACGGCCACCGGCACGGCCAACGTCGACACGCCTTCGGCGGTGGCACGGGCGCTGCTCGCACCCATCACCAGCGGCGTGGCGACGAGGGCGGCTGCGGCGAGAACCGCGAAGACCGTGACGTTCCTGTTGGCGAGCTTGCGCATGACTGGTCTTCCGTAACGTTTCGGCCGGGCGAACGGCCGAGCTTGGCTGGTTGGGCGAATAACTTGGCCGAGGCTTGACAGTTCCGGTTCTCAGCCGGAATTGCGCCGCCATCGGTGCGGGGGCGCACCGATGGTCGCGGCGGCGTCACGGGTCGGTTGCTTGACAGCCGGATGCGCGCTCGTAAACGCTGCCCGGCAGCCTCCCGCCCCTCAAGAAGTTCGCGCATGCCGAGCGATGTCGATCTCGCGCCCAAAACCTCGTTTCAGGGGCTGATCCTGACGCTCCAGCGCTTCTGGGCGGCGAGGGGCTGCGTGATCCTCCAGCCCTACGACATGGAGGTCGGCGCCGGCACCTTTCATCCGGCGACGACGCTCCGGGCCCTCGGGCCGAAGCCGTGGAAGGCCGCCTACGTGCAGCCCTCCCGCCGGCCCAAGGACGGCCGCTACGGCGAGAACCCGAACCGGCTGCAGCACTACTACCAGTTCCAGGTGATCCTGAAGCCGAACCCGCCCGATCTCCAGGAACTCTACCTCGCCTCGCTCGACGCCATCGGGGTCGACGTGACCTTGCACGACATCCGCTTCGTCGAGGACGATTGGGAGAGCCCGACGCTGGGCGCCTGGGGCCTGGGCTGGGAATGCTGGTGCGACGGCATGGAGGTCTCGCAATTCACCTACTTCCAGCAGGTGGCGGGCCTCGAATGCGCGCCGGTGGCCGGCGAGCTGACCTACGGCCTGGAGCGGCTGGCCATGTACGTGCAGGGCGTCGAGAACGTCTACGACCTGAACTTCAACGGCGGCAGCGGCGACGGCAAGGTCACCTACGGCGACGTGTTCCTCCAGGCCGAGCAGGAATACTCGCGCCACAACTTCGAGGCCGCCGACACCGGCATGCTGTTCCGGCAGTTCACCGATGCCGAGGCGGCCTGCCGCAGCTACCTCGACGCGGGCGCGCCGGAGGCCGAGGCCGGCCGCCACCGCATGGTGCAGCCGGCCTACGACCAGTGCATCAAGGCGAGCCACGTCTTCAACCTGCTCGACGCCCGCGGCGTGATCTCGGTGACCGAGCGCCAGAGCTACATCCTGCGGGTGCGCGACTTGGCGAAGGCGTGCGGCGCGGCGTGGCTGCGGACGGAGGCCGGCGGGGCGGCTTGATCCGCCCCTCCGACCTTCGTGGGACGGCCGGTATGCTCGCGCGGATGCCAAGAAACCGTGCCCCTGGGCGGACGCCTATCCATGAGGCAGTGACCCTTTCGCCGCCTGCCGTTTCACGCCATCCTTGATCGGCGCGAAGCGGCGGGATTCGTACCGCCGTGGCGCGCCGGATCTCGCCTCATGCGCGTCGCCCTCGCTACCATCCTGCTCACGCTTCTCGCCGTCCCGGCGCTCGCGCAATCCGCGACCGACCCGGTCGGAACCGTCCAGGCCTTCTACGCCGCCGACGACATCAACGCGGTGCGGTTCTACGCGCGCGGCCTGCGCAGCCTGTACGAGCGCGACCGGAAGCAGGCCCGCGGCGAGGTCGGCCGTCTCGACTTCGCGTTCCACGTCAACGGCCAGGACACCGAGGACAACTGGCGGAAGACGCTGTCGCTGAAGCGTGTGTCGAGCACGGACGACAGAGCCGAGGTGCAGGCGACGTTCCGGAATTTCGCGCCGCAGGACCTGCGCTACGACCTCGTCCGCGAGGGCGGGCGGTGGTTGATCGCTGATGTCCGCTCGCTCAGGAAGGAAACGTGGCGGCTGACGACGATCCTGTCCGCGCCGCTGCGTTGAATCGCGCCAAAGCGTCCGTTCTCGACACGCCCGGCGGGGCTCTCTAACACGGGCGGCGCATCGCCCGCCCGCGGGTCACCCGTTTCCAGCCCCCTCCTCCGCCTGGACGGGGTGCAGGCCGCCCCATGCCCGACCTCCTGCTCGAACTCCGCTCGGAAGAGATCCCGGCCCGCATGCAGCGGCGCGCGGCCGAGGATCTGAAGCGGCTCGTCACCGACGCGCTGGTCGAGCGGGGCTTCCTGTACGAGGGCGCCAGGGCCTTCGCGACCCCGCGCCGCTTGGCGCTGCACGTCGCCGGCCTGCCCGCGCGCGGGAAGACCGTCCGCGAGGAGCGCCGCGGCCCCCGCGTCGGCGCGCCGGACGCGGCCGTGCAGGGCTTCCTCAAGGGCGCGGGGCTCGCGAGCCTCGATCAGGCCGGGACCGTCACCGACCCGAAGAAGGGCGAATTCTACCTCGCGGTGATCGAGCGCCCCGGCCGGGAGACCCTCGACGTGCTGGCCGAGATCCTGCCCGCGGTCATCAAAACCTTTCCCTGGCCGAAATCGATGCGCTGGGGCGCCGCCTCGGCGCAGCCGGGAGCTTTGCGCTGGGTGCGCCCGCTGCAATCGATCGTCGCGACCTTCGGCCCCGAGACCGAGACGCCGGAGGTGGTGCCGTTCTCCGTCGACGGGATCGCTGCCGGCACCACGACCTACGGCCACCGCTTCCTCGCGCCCGACGCGATCGAGGTCCGCCGCTTCGACGACTACGTGCGCGGCCTGGAGCGCGCCAGGGTCGTGCTCGACGCCGACCGCCGCAAGGACATCATCCTGCACGACGCCCGCGACCTCGCCTTCGCCCGCGGCCTCGACCTCGTGGAGGACGACGGCCTGCTGGAGGAGGTGGCGGGGCTGGTCGAGTGGCCGGTGGTGCTGATGGGCACGTTCGATCCAAGCTTCCTCGACATCCCGGCCGAGGCGGTGCGCGCCACCATCCGCGCCAACCAGAAGTGCTTCGTCCTGCGCGAGGCCGGCAGCGAGACGCTGGCGCCGGCCTTCATCCTGGTCTCGAACCTGATCGCCAGCGACGGCGGGCAGGCGATCACAGCCGGCAACGAGCGCGTGGTCCGCGCCCGGCTCTCGGACGCGAAATTCTTCTGGGAGACCGACAAGGCGATCCGGCTCGAAGACCGTCTGCCCAAGCTCGATTCCATCGTCTTCCACGAGAAGCTCGGGACGCAGGGCGAGCGGGTGCAGCGCATCGCGGCGCTCGCACGCGAACTCGCCCCCCTCGTCGGCGCCGACCCGGACTTGGCCCACCGCGCCGCGCGCCTGGCCAAGGCCGACCTCGTCACCGAGATGGTCGGCGAGTTCCCCGAGTTGCAGGGCCTGATGGGCGCCCGCTACGCGGCCTTGCAGGGGGAGCACCCCAGCGTGTGCGCGGCGATCGAGGAGCACTACAAGCCGGTCGGCCCCTCCGACCGCGTCCCGACCGACCCGGTCTCGCTGGCCGTGGCGCTCGCCGACAAGCTCGACACGCTGGTGGGTTTTTGGGCGATCGACGAGAAGCCGACGGGGAGCAAGGACCCTTATGCGCTGCGGCGGGCGGCTTTGGGGGTGATCCGTTTAGTTCAAGACAATCATGTTAGATTGTCGATTTCGTATACATGTCTTCCTTTAATGTTCGCTATTCGAGCCAATAACAATATATCAGGATTGAGCTCGGCCTCTATCAGTGTCATGGACTTATTTATCCGCGACAAAAGATTCGCACCCTCTATCACAGATCAAGGATTCGAGGTTGCGAATAACTTGTTCGGTGCAGTCTTAGCGTCTAGGCATAGTATCGAAAAAGCACTCGGGTCTGAAGGTGTCGAGGCCGCAAATCGCCAATCTCAAAGACTCGTGCTCGATCTAATATCTTTTTTTGCCGACCGCCTCAAAGTCTACCTCCGCGACCAGGGCGCCCGCCACGACCTGATCGACGCCGTCTTCGCGCTGCCCGGCCAGGACGACTTGCTGATGGTCTTCCGCCGCGTCGAGGCGTTGGGGCACTTCCTCGACACCGAGGACGGAAAGAACCTGCTCGCCGGGGTGAAGCGCGCGTCGAACATCCTGCGCATCGAGGAGAAGCGGGACGGCCGCGCCTACGATTCGGAGCCCGACGCGGCCCTCGCCAAGGACGGCCAGCCCGAGGAGCGAGCGCTCGCCGAGGCGCTGGCCGCAGCGCGGGGGGACGCCTCCGCGGCGGTGGCGGCGGAGGATTTTTCCGGCGCGATGCGGGCGCTGTCGCGGCTGCGCGCCCCGGTCGACGCGTTCTTCGAGCACGTCACCGTCAACGCCGACGACCCGGGCCTGCGCGCCAACCGCCTCGCGCTGCTGAACGCTCTGCGCGCCGCCACCCGCGAGGTCGCGGACTTCTCGCTGATCGTAGGGTGAGTCGCGGGTCCCTTCTCCCAGGGGGAGAAGGACAGGATGAGGGGCGTGACTTGTCCGGACAACGCACGCCCCTCACCCCAGCCCTTTCCCCCTGGGAGAGGGAGTCGGATGGCGCTATCACTCGGCGATGGTCTCTCAGATCGCCCGCGCCCAGAAACTGCGTCGCGATCAGACCCGTGCCGAAGCCAAGCTTTGGCGCGTCCTTCGGAACCGGCAACTGAACGGCTGGAAGTTCCGGCGACAATGCCCGATCGATCGCTACGTCGCTGACTTCGCCTGTGTGGAAGCGAACCTCGTCGTCGAGGTCGATGGCGCCACCCATTCCACGGAGGAAGAGCTTGCGTGGGATCGGCAGCGCACCGGAACGATCGAGAGTTGCGGCTTCGCGATCCTGCGCATCGCCAACGCGGAGATCTTCGAAAACCTCGACGACGTCCGCGAGACCATCCTGGCCGCGATCGAACGCCGGCCCGTCGTCTGACGCAGGCCCTCAGAACCACCCCTTGATCCGGAAGACCACGATGGGCACCACGGCGCTCACCAGGATCAGCGTGAGGGCGTAGGGGTAGCCGTAGGCCCAGTCGAGCTCGGGCATCGCCTTGAAGTTCATGCCGTACATCGAGGCGATGAGCGTCGGGGGCACGCCGACCACCGAGACGACGGTGAGAACGCGGAAGACGTTGTTCTGCTCGATGTTGATGAGGCCGAGCGCGGCGTCGAGGAGGAACTGCACGTTCTCCGACAGGCGCGTCTCGAACTCGTCGAGCGACTCGATGTCCCGGCGGATGGTCTCGAAGCGGGCATCGGTCTCCTCCTGGCCGAGGAGATGCTCGCAGGCGCCGGCCACGAACGGCACGAGGCGCTCCAGCCCGAGCAGGCTCGCGCGGATCTTGCCCAGCACCTTCCCCCGGCGGGCGATGCCGCGCAGGATGCGCTTGAGCGCGATGTCGCGGCGCCGGGGCGCGGCGGCCTCGCCGGATTTCGCAGGCCGCGCGCGCACGTCGAAGTCGAAGATGCGGGTCGAGAGGCTGTCGAGCTCGGCGCCCATGTCCTCCAGCGCGTCGGCGAGGCTGTCGACCAGTTCCTCCGTCAGCAGCAGGAACACGTCGATGCCGGTGGCCGCCGCCTCGCCGTCGTCGATCCGCTTGCGCACCTCGGAAAAGGCCCGCAGTTCGTGGAAGCGCACGGTGACGAGGTGCCGGCCGGTCAGGACGAAGCCCAGCGGTTTCAGGACCGAGTCGTTACGCTCGAAGGTGATCATCGGCGTGGAGAGCGACAGGCCGCCCTTCAGCCGGCGCAGGCGGCTCGAACTCTCCACCTCGGACAGCGCCTTTCGCGACGGGACGCGCAGGCCCGT
Source organism: uncultured Methylobacterium sp. (assembly GCF_964242245.1). NCBI lineage: Bacteria > Pseudomonadati > Pseudomonadota > Alphaproteobacteria > Hyphomicrobiales > Methylobacteriaceae > Methylobacterium > uncultured Methylobacterium sp. The sequence continues at coordinate 12,325 of NZ_CAXTBY010000033.1, forward strand.
GGCGGCCTCGACGGACTGGGCCTCCTCCGGGGTCGGGTTGTTCAGGTCGATCCAGACGGTCTGCGCCGGAACGCCCGCGCCGGCGCCGGTGTCGCTCGGCGCGAGCGCGCCCTCGGGACCGTGCAGACTGAGCATGGAGCGGATGTCCGTGGGCGGGCGTCGGCGGAAACCGTCGCGCATCCGTCGTCGCGGGGTGCGACAGACTTGACTCGCGAAGAGCCCGCGGCTATTCCGCCGGCAACCTTGGCACTCGCTCTCGCAGAGTGCTAACGGCCAGGGTTGGACGCGGGCTTCCGCGGCATCAACGCCGTTTCCGAATTTCAATCAAGAGGGCAGCTCATGAAGTTCCGTCCGCTGCACGACCGGGTCGTCGTCCGCCGCATCGAAGGCGAAGAGAAGACCAAGGGCGGCATCATCATCCCGGACACCGCCAAGGAGAAGCCGCAGGAGGGCGAGATCATCGCCGTCGGCCCCGGCGCCCGCGACGAGGCCGGCCGCATCAACGCGTTGGATGTCAAGGCCGGCGACCGCGTCCTGTTCGGCAAGTGGTCCGGCACCGAGGTCAAGATCGACGGTCAGGACCTCCTGATCATGAAGGAATCCGACATCATGGGCGTCGTCGCCTAAAGCATCGTCGGACGCCTCCACCGCCCTTCGAGGCCGAGCCGGCCTTGGGGCGCATTCCCCAACGAAAAGGACTTTAGCCCATGGCAGCGAAAGACGTTCGTTTCTCCTCCGACGCGCGCGACAAGATGCTCCGCGGCGTCGACATCCTCGCAGATGCCGTCAAGGTGACGCTCGGCCCCAAGGGCCGCAACGTCGTCATCGAGAAGAGCTTCGGCGCGCCGCGCATCACCAAGGACGGCGTCACCGTCGCCAAGGAGATCGAGCTCAAGGACAAGTTCGAGAACATGGGCGCGCAGATGCTGCGCGAAGTGGCCTCGAAGACCAACGACATCGCCGGTGACGGCACCACGACGGCCACGGTGCTCGCCCAGGCGATCGTCCGCGAGGGCGCCAAGTACGTCGCCGCCGGGATGAACCCGATGGACCTCAAGCGCGGCATCGACCTCGCCACCGCCGCCGCGGTGAAGGACATCATCGCCCGCGCCAAGAAGGTCGCCTCGTCCGAGGAGGTCGCCCAGGTCGGCACGATCTCGTCGAACGGCGACAAGGAAATCGGCGAGATGATCGCCCACGCCATGCAGAAGGTCGGCAACGAGGGCGTCATCACCGTCGAGGAGGCCAAGACCGCCGAGACCGAGCTCGACGTCGTCGAGGGCATGCAGTTCGACCGCGGCTACCTCTCGCCGTACTTCATCACCAACGCGGAGAAGATGGTCGCCGAGCTCGAGGACCCCTACATCCTCATCCACGAGAAGAAGCTCTCTTCCCTTCAGGCGATGCTCCCTGTCCTTGAGGCCGTGGTGCAGACCGGCAAGCCGCTGGTCATCATCGCCGAGGACATCGAGGGCGAGGCGCTCGCCACCCTCGTGGTGAACAAGCTGCGCGGCGGCCTCAAGGTCGCGGCCGTCAAGGCTCCGGGCTTCGGCGACCGCCGCAAGGCGATGCTCGAAGACATCGCGATCCTGACGCAAGGCCAGATGATCGCCGAGGACCTCGGGATCAAGCTCGAGAACGTCACCCTCCCGATGCTCGGCCGCGCCAAGCGCATCCGCATCGAGAAGGAGACCACCACGATCATCGACGGCTCGGGCGAGAAGGCCGACATCGAGGCCCGCGTCGGGCAGATCAAGGCGCAGATCGAGGAGACCACCTCGGACTACGACAAGGAGAAGCTCCAGGAGCGTCTGGCCAAGCTCGCGGGCGGCGTCGCGGTGATCCGCGTCGGCGGCGCGACCGAGGTCGAGGTCAAGGAGAAGAAGGACCGCGTCGACGACGCGCTCAACGCCACCCGCGCGGCGGTGGAAGAGGGCATCGTGCCGGGCGGCGGCGTCGCCCTGCTGCTCGCCCGCGTCGCCGTCCGCGAGGTCCACAGCGACAACCCGGACGTCCAGGCCGGGATCAAGATCGTGCTGAAGGCGCTCGAAGCCCCGATCCGTCAGATCGCGGCGAACTCCGGCGTCGAGGGCTCGATCGTGGTCGGCAAGATCTCCGATCACGGCGGCGGAACCTACGGCTTCAACGCCCAGACGGAAGAGTACGTCGACATGATCCAGGCCGGCATCGTCGACCCGGCCAAGGTCGTGCGCACCGCCCTCCAGGACGCGGCCTCGGTCGCCGGCCTGCTGGTGACCACCGAGGCGATGATCGCCGACGCGCCGAAGAAGGAGTCCGGCGGCGGCATGCCCGGCGGCGGCGGCGGCATGGGCGGCATGGGCGGCGGCATGGACTTCTAGGTCCGCGCCACCCTCGAAGGACTGGGAGAGGGGTCGCCGCGAGGCGGCCCCTTTCGTCGTCGCGGCGACCGGCTCTCCGATGGAGCCCGGACGCCGAGACCTGTCGGCCGCCATCGAACGCGCGAGCGCAGGTCCGCCCGGGACGCGAACAGCTACGCTAAGCCCTCGGCCAGTCCGTTCCCGACGCCGTCTGCAACGCCTGCCCTTCTCCGAACGCGGCGGGCATCATCCCTTCTTCTTCCGCCCTTTCGGGGCCGGCGCGTCGTGGTCCTTGCCGTCCCAGGTGGCGGCGAAGGGGCGGCTCGCCAGCGCCCGGCCGGCCTTGGGCTTCGTCTCGGCCGCGGGTGTCGCGGCCTTGGCCGCCTTCGCCTTCTCGACGGGCTCGTCGTCCGACGCGAGGCCGCCGAGCCGGTGGCGATACCACGCGGCGGAACCGGTTTTCAGGTCCGGGTGGTGCTTGTCGAGGCGCGTGACCACGCCCTTGGCCTCCGCCTCGGTCAGCCCGTCGACGATGAGCGCGAAGGTTTCCCCGCCGAGGATGTCGCGGATGCGGCGCAGGGCCGGCAGCGGCAGCGTCTTCGCCTTGAGCTGCTTGACCACCAGGGTGCGGCCGGTCTTGGCCACCTCGGCGCGGATGTCCGGGAAGGCGTCCGGGGTGGCGGCCAGCGCCTTGAGGACCGCGTACCCGTCGACGTCAAGAGCCATGGAGAATCCCCTTCACTTCCTCGACGAGCGGAATCAGCACGTTCGAGACATGGACACCGTATTTGGCCGAAAACGTCGGCGAAACGTCGCTCGGAACCAGGGCGTCGGCGAGCGCCGCCGCCTGCGGAACGCGCGTGCGCAGCAACTTGAACCCGGCATCCTCCGCCTCGGCCTCCGCGCTCAGGCGCTCCAGCGTCTCCCGATGCTGCCGGACCTGATGCTGGTAGCGGGTGACGAGGACGTGGGGCGCGCTCTTCGGGGCGAGCCGGCTGCCCTGCTTGGACGAGCGTCGCCAGATCGTCTCCACGAAGGCGTTCAGCCCGTAGGTGGACAGGAAGTCCGGAATGGAGGTGACGAGCACGAGGTCGGCGCCACGCACCGCGATCTCGGTCATCGGCGAGATGCCCGGCGCGCAGTCGAGGAGGATGTAGTCGTAGGTCTCCGCCAGCGGCACGAAGTCGTCCTGGAACACCTTCCAGAGCTGACCCTCGATGGCGTGCATCGAGTACTTCTGACCCGTCAGTTCGTAGATGATCTCCCGCTCGACCATGCGCAGGTACGGACCGGACGGCAGCAGCGACAGGGCGAGCGGCTCGCCCTTGTGCGTCGTCAGGCTGACCTGCCCGTGGATGCGGGCGGCGAGCGCGGGCTTCTGCTTGTTGATCAGCTTCAGCGCGAGGTAAGCCTCCAGCGTCCGGCCCTTCTCAATCATCTCGGCAAGGAGTTCGTCGCCCGCCAAGCACACCGAGACGCTGGCCTGCGGATCGAGATCGACGACGAGCACCTTCGCGCCGTCCGCGGCGAGCGCCTCGGCCAGCATCACCACCGTCGTGGTCTTGCCGACCCCGCCCTTCATGTTGGCGACCGCGATCAGCTTGCCCGTCATCCGCGCACGTTCCTCACGGCCGCCTCCAGCTTGGTCCGGTGCGCCACCGACAGACGGGATTCGAGGAACCCGTCGATCACCGCGGGAAGCGTCGGCCGGCGCCTCGGATCGATCAGGATCTCGCCCGTCCCCGGGCGCTTCGGATCGCGCATCCGGATCAGGCCGATCCCGTGCGCCTCGCACTGCGCCTCGATCTCGGCGAGCCGCGCCTCGGCCTTCGATCCCTCCGGCAGGTGCCAGACGAGGTGGCCGAAATGGGTGAAGCGCGTCTGCGCCAGGGCCTCGTGCACGGCCTGAACCGTACCGCCGCTCTCCGTCTTCAGCTCGAAGGCGTGCACGTCCACCTGCGCGCCGGGAAGGAGCCGGAAGCGCATGGCCGAGACCAGGATGAAGTCCGGCCGCGACCATTGCCCGGACCATTGCCCCCTGCCGATCGTCGAGGTGTCCTGGACGAGGCAGAGCGCGTCGCCGAGGTCGAGGCCTTCGCGGAACGGGCCTTCGAGGTAGGCCTTGAGCGGGCTCATCAGCCGAGCCTCGGCCCAGGCCTCGACACCCACCTCGCCGGCCGCATCGGCGGACGGAACGTCCGGGGCCGGCGGCTCCGTCGCAAGGAAGACCTGACCGCCCTGGCCGCGCAGGCGTCCGATCCGGCGCTCTGACAGCAGCCGGTCGCGGGCTGAGAAATACGCGTCCGCCGCGATCGGCCGCTCGCAGGCGCGTCCGAGCATCGCACGCATCACCCGGTTGAGGACCGGCGTGCCGTCCGTCGGCAGCAGGGCGAGGAGACGGGCGTCGAGGCTGTCCGGTACGGATGTCGGCATGCGGATGCGGCGTCTGCCGGCATTGCAAGATCGTGACGGCCGGCGTGCGGTGCTGAACCTACCGTCGCGTTTCGCGCTGGCAAGCATGGTACGCGGCATCACGGGATTTGCGTGCTCGCGCGTCGCCGCATCCGTCACCGGGACCTATGGTAAGATCAGGCGCGGAAGGACGATCAGCCCGCCCGGCGGCCGCAGCGGACATAGGCGGAGATGCCCTTGCCGCTGGTCCAGGTCAGGCGGTCGCCGTCGACCACGAGGCGGACCTGGGAGGACCAGCGGTGGCCGCGGTCGCTGCAATCGGCGGCCATGACCCATCCCTTGCCGCTGCGGCGCCCGTCGCGGAAGTTGCAGATCGTACGACCGGCGCTGGCGCGCTCGGGCGTGATGATCGCCGGGATGTAGCCGCGGCGGCGCGAGCGGGCGCCGCACGCCGCCTCGTTCGGTCCCCAGGTCCCGACGTAGTCGGCGCGCTCCGCCCGCGGCGCAGGTACAGCAGGAGCGCTTGCAGGAGGGGCGGTTGCAGGAGCGTTCAGGGCGGCCGGCGCGGGCACCGTGGCCGATCCCTGCGGTGCACCCGTGGCATCGGCCGCCGCGCGTCGTGTCGCGACCGGCGGCGGATCGGGGTCGTGCGGTGCCGGCTGTCCGCCGGCCGGAGCCGAAGCGGGCGGTGGCGCGAGGCGCGGGAAGCCGACGACGGGGTCGGCCTGCGCACCGGACGCGGGGCGGAAGGGCATGTCTTCGCTGAGGAACACGGCGCTGTAGCCGAACAGGGTGCCCCAGCCCGCCGCGAGGGCGAGGAACAACGCGATCCACCGCTTCGAGCCGTCGCGGCCTTCGCCGCCGCCCGTCCCGGCCGGGATCGCGTCGAGCCCCATCGCCATCGCCATCGACGCCTCCCTGCGCAGGCCGCGCTCAGCGGCCGAAGATGCCCTTCAGGAACTGCGCGGTGCGGTTGCGCTTCTTCTTGCGCGCGAGCTCGGCCGCATCCTTCAGCCACGCCACCTGCACCACCCGGCGCTCACCCTCGAACGGCTCGTGGCCGTGCCAGGAATTGTCGGCGCGCAGGAACGCGAACATCGTGCCCATCGTCGGCGGCACCTCGACGGCGAAGGGCGCGTAGTTCTTGCCGTCGTAGAGCACCCGCAGGCGGCCGGCGGCCGGGGCATCCCAGGCGTCGTTCATGTAGACCAGGAGCGTCAGCACCTTCGACGGGCCGTCGGTGTGGATCGAGCCGTACTTCGGCTGGCTGCGCTTCATGATCGTCGTCAGGCGCGGGCACGCGACGAGGTCGATCCCGAACTTGTCGCCGAGGATCTTCGAGAACGCGTCGCTCTCCAACTCGTCGATCAGCGCCTTGAACCGGCCCTTCAGCGCCACCTCGTCGACGGTGAGGTAGCCGGGCTTGGCAATGTCGGGGAAATCGGCGCGGATCGCCGCGATCGCGTCGCCTCTCAGCACGTTCTCGGCCAGGGCGTAGGCGTAGGGCTCGCGGCTGAGCGGCGCGGCGCGCACCGCGGCGACATCGAGGATCGAGAGGCCGGACATCGGTCGATCTCCTGAACGGAACCTGGTTACGGTGCGCCCGGCCGGACTTTCATCCCTGATGAACGAAGTCTTAACCGTTCCGGCGGGGCTGGGAATCCCTTAACGGTCCGAATGCGGCAAGCTGGCGGCGGGTGGGTCTCTCGTGTGACACCGGCCGGCGTGACATTCGCGCCCTGGCGGGCGCATCCGGAAACTGCCATGCTTGCCGTCACTCTCGTACGCGTTGCCGAGCGCCCGACCCCCCAACGATGAGACGCCTCGTCACGGCCCTCCTGATCGGCCTCGCAGCGGGGCCCGCACCGGCGCAGATCCGCTCCGCGATGCCGCGCATGACCTGCGCGGACGCGATGGATCTGGTGAAGCGCGGCGGGGAGGTGGTGGTCGCCCTGGGCGGCCCCAAGCCCGAGCGCATCGTGCGGGACCGCAGCTTCTGCGACTTCTCGGAGATCGCCGAGCTGCGCTTCGTCCCGACCCGCGACAACCCGGAATGCCCGATCGGCTATCGCTGCCGCGAGCCGGGTTTCGAGGAGTGGAACTGGTAGCGGTGCCTCCGCCGTGCTTGGCGGGGACCGCCCGGCGCGTGGGCCTGACGGGCCCGGCTGCGCCGGCGCCACGATCTCGCCACGAGCCGGGATCACTGCCGCGCCAACGGTCCTCGGATGAGACCGATCGTAACCTCGAGATCCCGGGAGACGCGCGTGGCCGCACTTCGAAGCGGGCTCGGCTGGCAGGCCGTGCTGACGGCCCTCGTCGCCCTCGTCCTGCTGGCGGCGCCGGGCGTGCCCTCCCCGCCCCTCTACGTGTCGCTCGCCGGCCTCGCGATGGCGGGCATCCTGCTGGCCTCGGCCAACCTCTCGGCCTACCTGAAGGTCTTCGTCTCGGTCTACGGGATCGGTTTCCTGTTCCTGGCCGGCGCCAAGGCGCTCGCGGAGATGGGCCTGCTGCCGCCGAGCCTGGCGGCGCTCCTGCCGCCGGCCTTCGCCGCCACCGGCGCGGTCGTCTTCGCCGCCCTCGTGCTCGGCATCTCCTACCTCCAGCCGATCCGCGCGATCACGCTCATCGCCGATCCCTACTTCGCCAGCCGCGAGGCGCCGACGCCTGAGATCGGCCCGTTCCGGTTCTTCGGCGACACCGAGGGCAAGGTCGGGCAGCGGCTCGTCGCGCTCTCGATCTTCATCACCTTCGCCCAGGTGGCCCTGCAACTGCGCCTGAACTTCTGGTTCCGCGACCTGTTCAACGCGCTGCAGGAGTACGACGCCGCCGCGTTCTGGTACCAGCTCGTGTGGATCTTCGCGCCGCTCGCCACGGTCTGGGTCGTGGTCGGCATGGTCGACACCTTCGTCGACGCCGCGCTGCACCTGCGCTGGCGGACGTGGCTGACGCGCAGCTTCTACGAGCGCTGGCTCGACGGCGGCACGCACTACCGCATCCCGTTCACCGGCGAGCACGCCGACAACCCGGACCAGCGCATCCAGAGCGACGTCAACCTGTTCATCTCGCAGACGACGACGCTCTCGATCCGCCTGCTGTCGCAGGCGGCGACCCTGGTCTCGTTCATGGTCATCCTGTGGGGGCTGTCGCGCGACTTCGTGCTGCCGTTCACCGATACCGTCGTCCCGGGCTTCCTGGTGTGGCTGGTCGTCGGCTACGCGCTCATCGGCACGTGGCTGACCCACCTGATCGGCCGACCCTTGATCGGGCTCGACTTCCGGCAGGAGAAGGTCGAGGCCGACTTCCGCTTCTCGCTCGCCCGAAGCAGGATCTACTCGGAACAGATCGCGCTGCTGCGCGGCGAGCGCGCCGAGAACGTGCGGCTCAAGAGCCTGTTCGGGCAGATCATCGACAACTACCTCGGCATCATCTACCGGCGGATCAAGCTCGGCAGCTTCACCCTGTCCTACAGCCAGATCAGCGTGGTCTTCCCCTACATCCTCGCGGCACCGAGCTACTTCCTGAAGAAGATCACGCTCGGCCAGTTCCAGCAGACGGGGGACGCCTTCTCCAGCGTGCAGTCCTCGCTGTCGTTCTTCATCAACTCCTACGTGACGATCGCCGCCTACAAGGCCAACACCAACCGTCTCGCCTCGTTCAAGCGGGCGATGACCCTGGCCGAGGCGTTCTCCGCCGCGACGGACGGCCTCGTGCAGGGCAACGCCACCGGGTCCGACGTGACCGGCACCGGCCTGACGCTCGGCCTGCCGGACGGACGCACGATCGTGACGACCGACACCCTCGCCCTGCGCAAGGGCGCGGCGACGCTCGTCACGGGTCCGTCCGGCTCGGGCAAGTCGACGCTGTTTCGCGCGATCGCCGGCATCTGGCCGTTCGGCAAGGGCCGGATCGACGTGCCGGCGGGACAATCGGCCCTGGTCCTGCCGCAGCGGCCCTACATCCCGCTGGGCACCCTGCGCGGCGCCGTGGTCTATCCCAACACCGTCGACCAGTTCCCGGACGCGGCGATCCGCGAGGCGCTGGTCGCGGCGCAATTGCCCGCGCTCGTCGATCGCCTCGACGAGGTCGATGCCTGGGACCAGCGCCTGTCCGGCGGCGAGCAGCAGCGGCTCGCCATCGCCCGCGCCGTTCTGGCCAAGCCCGAGTGGCTGTTCCTCGACGAGTCGACCGCGGCGCTAGACGAGGCGAGCGAGGCCGGCATCTACCGGATGCTGCGCGAGCGCCTTCCCGGCACGACCATCGTCTCGATCGGCCACCGCTCCACCCTGCACGAGCACCACCAGCGCCGGATCGACATGCAGACCGCCGGCCAAGGCCGCTTCAATCCGCGCGAATTGCGGGAGGCGCTGCCGGCGGCGTGACGCGTGGCCGGGACGATCGATCCGCCGCCGGCCGGCGGACCGACTTAGGACATCGGGCGCAGCAGGGCCGGGACGAATCGGGTGGATGGGTTGCCGATTCGGAATGGATAAGGAACCGGCCTGCGACAGTGACGTTTTTCCGGGACTTCAAGAAACTTCGGAGAAACGCATGACCAAGATCACGACACTCGCCGGTGCCGCCACCTTCGTCCTGATGTCGTCTGCCGCCTTCGCGGCGCCGTGCTCGACCGGGGCCACCGTGACGCCCAGCAAGGATGCGAGCACGGCCTCCACGGTCGATCCGGGCGCGACGGCCAAGACCACCCCGGGAGCCAAGAGCGAGTCGCCGGGCACCGTGGGTGCCATGAACAACGCCGGCTCGGCGGCGAGCACGGCCACGTCGCCCGGCGATGTGCAGAAGCAATCCGAGGGAAAGCCCACGGCCGCTCAGATGGCCAAGGGCGGCGACGACTGTTGATCGCCTGAAGTCCCGCGTCCCACGCCAAGGCCCGCCCGGCTCCGCCGTGGCGGGCCTTTTCGTGCCTCACGCCATCCGCAGCGCGAATGCCGCCTCCGCCGACCGGCGGATTGCCGCGCGGCCGGGCGGACCGGATTTCGCCATCCCGCTTCCGCCCACGCAGAGCACCGCGTCGATCGCGAGCGATCCGGCGCGGTGGCCTCGGCGACGCCGCCGGTCGGGCGGAGCCGGACCTGACCGAAGGGGGCTGACAGGGCCTTCAGCGTCCTGATCCCGAGGCCCCGGCCGGGAAGAACCCGAAGCGGACGAGGCCGTGATCGAGGCCGCGCATGATGTCGGCGGCGTTGGCCGCTCCCGGCAGGTGGGGGAGCGATGGGCCGACGGCATGACGTTGCGGGCGGTGACGATGACGGTGTTCATCGCCCGGGCCATGGCCTTGCCTTCGGACGCCGCGAAGCCCCTGACGTCCCCTCCCTGTCCATGAGCGCCGGCCGCCGCCGGTCCGTCCCCCTGGGCCGGGTCCGGCACGGCAGCGCCTCAGTACTGCCAGAAGATCCGCTGGAGTTCCCTGGTGTCGCTGGTCTTGGTGAGGGCGACCGCGGCCAGGATCTTCGCCTTCTGCGGGTTGAGGTCGTGCGAGACGACCCAGTCGTAGGTGTCGTCGGGCTGCTCGGCGTTGCGCAGGACGAAGCCGTCGGGCACGCGCGCGGAGCGGATGACCAGCGTGCCCTTCGCGCGGATGTCCTTGAGCGTGTCGACGAGGTAGCCGGGCACTGAACCGTTGCCGGTGCCGGCGTTGACGATCGCCTTGGCGCCCGCATCCACGGCCGCCTTGTAGGCGCCGGGGAACATGTTGCCCGAGCCGTAGACGATGGCCACGAGCGGCAGGGCCTCGATCGCGTCGATGTCGAACTCGGAGCTGCTGCCGTGGCGCTTGTCGAGGGTGCGGAAGAAGTAGGTCTTGCCCTCGACCACCATGCCGAGCGAGCCCCACTGGCTGAAGAAGGCGCTCGGCACGATGTTCGTCCGCTTGGTCGCGTCGCGGCCGGACTGGATCTGATCGTTCATCGTGACCATCACGCCCCTGCCCACCGCGTCCCGGCTCGCCGCGACCGAGACCGCGTCGAGCAGGTTCAGGGCACCGTCCGCCGAGATCGCGGTCGAGGGCCGCATCGAGCCGACCACCACGATCGGCTTGTCGGTCTTGACCACGAGGTTGAGGAACATCGAGGTTTCCTCCAGCGTGTCCGTGCCGTGGGTGACGACCACGCCGTCGACGTCGCTCTGCTTGACCAGTTGCGAGACGCGCTTGGCGAGCTGGACGAGATGCGCGTCGGTGAAGCTCTCCGAGGCGATCTGGAAGACCTGCTCGCCGCGGACGTTGGCGATGACGGACATCTGCGGAACCGCCGCGATCAATTGCTCGACGCCGACCTTGGCCGCCTTGTAGGTGGCGCTGTTGGCCGCATCCGCCCCCGCGCCGGCGATGGTGCCGCCGGTTGCCAGGATCACGACGTTCGGCTTGCCGACCCGGGCCTCCACCGCCGCGTCGGACATCTCGCGCGCGGAGACCGCGCCGGCGGCGAGCGGCAGGGCCGCTAGGACGAGGGCCGCGAGCGCGCCGCGCCGGCTGGATCTGACTGGAAGCATCGACAATCCTTCGAGGAGCGCCGCGGTGCCGCAGCCGGCTGTCATGGTAGGCGGGTTGCCGAGCGAGGCAAGAAGAAGGCTCCGACCGTGCGCCGCGTTCCCAACGGATCGTTCGAGGAGCTTGGGCGTTACCTTTGGTGGTATTCCATGAAAAGGCGCCGGCCATGCTCGATCTTGCCAGTCTCGCCGACGAGCTGCAGCGCAACGCCCCGGCGCGGGCGGCCATGAGCCTGATCGAGACCGCGCTGGCGCGGCGCACGCCTGAGGAGCAGGGCGCGTTCTGGCGGGCGATCGACCTGTACTACGTCGCGCGCAAGGCGCCGGGGGCGGAGCCTGGAACCGACGAGGCCGCCCTGGGCGTGCAGGCAGTCGCCGCCATGGCCTGACCGAGCCGTCATTCGCGCGGATGATCGGCGAGCGGTGGTACGGACGGCGGGACGCGAACGAACGGCCTCGCAGCCGCGGGATTTTAGAGCGCTCTCCGTCGAATTGGACGCCGGTTCGGCTTAAGAGAACGCTTGAAAACAAAGACTTAGAGCCGTGCCTGATTGCAACGCGATCGGGCACGGCTCTCAGTCTCGTTTTTTCCAAACGAAGCAATGTTCACGAACGCTTGTCGAGGCGAGGGCATCTTTCTAGAAGGCCCATGCCATGGGGGGCCTTGCATCTGCTCGACCGAGGTTCAGGAGACCACGATCTCTGGCGCGAATCGTTGCGACGACGGTTGCAGTCGAGGTCGGGAACCTCGTCATTGAGAACGACGACGTGCTTGCCTCCATCCCCGAGGACCTCGTGCCCAGCCCGTGAGAGCATCCTCTCGAAGACCCTGGCGGTCGGCGACTGCACCCAGACTTGTCGGCGCGCCGTGTTGGACGGGGATGGCCTGGACCTCACCATGGCCCTGGGAGACTGCCGCGCGAAGGGCGGGCCCTTCCTTCGGCGATCATGGACGACGCTGACGCGGATTCAAGCCGCGAGCGGGTGGCGATCCGGACCGGGCGACGACGTGTCCGGGCCCACACGGGGGCCGGTTCAGCGCCGCCCCTTGTCCGACGCCTGGGGCTTGGCGGGCGGCATCCGCGCGGCCTCGGTCGGGATGACCGTGCCGGCGCTCGTCCAGTGGCAGATCGCGGTCCCCTGCAGGGCGACGCAGTCGTAGGCTTGGCCGCCGAGCGCCACGTGGTCGGACAGCGCCGACACCCGGTCCCGGCCGATCGCGACGCAGCCGAGGTGATCGGCCTTCGGGTCGGCGAGCCGGGCGGCGGCTGCGGCCTGATCCGGGGTCTCGCGGCGCAGGAGCCGGTAGTTCGCCAGCGACGGGCAGCCGATCACCAGGACCGACGCCGGTCCCTGGACGGTGAGCGCGGGCTTCTGCGAAGGCCGCGCCGGCTGCTGCGCGAGGGCCGGGGCGGCGGCGAGGACCGCGAGGAGGACGAGACGCATGCCGCCTCCTACCACGGGTCCGCGCACCGCCGATGACGCTCCGGCAGGAGAGTCACGAACCCGCCCGGCGCGCCGCCTGCCCCTTGACGCATCCCTTGACGTATCCTTTGGCGAAGCGCCTGACCACGCGCTCCCGCCGCAGGCGCGACAGGCGAGCGATCCAGAAGATGCCGTCGAGCTGATCGATCTCGTGCTGAAGGCAGGCGGCGCGGAAACCCTCGGCCGCCTCCTCATGCTCGGCTCCGTCCAGGTCGCGGAACCGGACCCGGATCGCGCGAGCCCGCTCGACCATCTCTGACAGGCCGGGCATCGAGACGCTGCCCTCCCGGGCGGTCACGCGCTCCGGCGACGCATCGACGATCCAAGGATTGACGTAGACGCCGGCGGTGCCGCCCGGTTCGGGTCGCAGCACGACGAGGCGGCGGGACACGCCCAAGTGCGGGGCGGTGAGGCCGGCCGCCGCCGCGGCGTCGAGGGTGTCGGTCACGTCGCGCGCCAAGTCGCGCAGGGGCCCGTCGAAGGCTGTGACCGACTCGGCCCGCAGGCTCAGGTGCGGGTCGGGATAGAAGATCAACGGACGAACGGTCATCGGATCAGATCTTCACTCTAAATACATCCATCCTAGGGGGCTTGCCAACCGCGCTGATAGGCGAGGGCGCGGCCGTAAACCATGGCTTTGTTGTTTCTGACCTGATCCGAAGGTCGGCCCGTGACATGCGCCGGATGGCAACATTCGGAACGATCGCGCGGTGGATGTGTTGAACCCTGAACGCACGAAGGAAATCCTCATGAAGACTTTTCTCGTTGGAGCCGTGATGGCGATATCCTTGACGGGCGTCGTTCCGGCGGCAGCCCAGCGGATCGACATCGGTCCCGATGGCCCGAGCGTCGATCTTCGGTCGCGCGGGCAGCGCGCGCGCGATGTCCGCCGCGACGCGTTCCGGCCCGACCGGAATCACGACCGTCGCGGCCTCTACCGCACCGAGCGCTACGACGACGACCGGGGCGGGATGCGCCGCCGCGGGAACGGTTATTGATCCTGCGATCCTGGACGTGTCGCGGGGCGGGGTCGGTTCGCCGGCCCCTCTCGCGTCGAGCCGCGGGCGCCGCTTGGTCCCGCGCGACGACCCTCCAGGTTTGCCGGCTGTCAACGCCGTGCGCCAAGAATACCCTTCAAGAATACCCTTGCACCGCGCAGGAGCGTAGCTTAGGGACATTGCGCATCAACAATCGGGAGAAACTGGCAATGCGCCTTCGTCTTTACAGCAGCTTGGCCGCCATGGTCCTCGCGGGTTCCGCCCTGGTCGCCCCCGCCGCAATCGCCAAGTCGATGAGCGGTGCCTCTGCCGTCAAGATGATCGACACGGACAGCGACGGCACCGTCGACATGAAGGAGATCGAGGTCGTCGCGTCGGCCACCTTCGACCGTCTCGAGAAGGATGCCGACGGCACCCTTGACGCGCGGGAAATGAAGGGCCGCCTCAGCAAGGCCGGGATGAAGCAGGCCGACCCGGACAGCGACGGCACCCTCGACAAGAAGGAGTACCTCGCCGCCGTGGCCAATCGCTTCAAGGCCGCCGACCCGGACGGCGACGGCACCCTCGACGCGAAGGAACTGAAGTCTCAGGCGGGCCGCGCGCTGCTGGCCCTGATCAAGTAGAGGTTTGACGCCTTCCACGTTCGCTGCGGCTGCTCGCCGCAAGCCCGCTGAGAGCCGTTCCCGTGAGCGCGGGAGCGGCTCTCTCCACGTCTTGGGAGGAGGGAAATCGCCAGGACCCGCTTGCGGCATTGCGACCGATGAAGGCCGTTGACGAACCTCAACCTGAAGATGCAAATTGCATGTTCAGGGGTGAAATGGTTGTGATCATGAGCCGCGAACATCCGGAGAGCGTCGGGACGCCCGCCCTCGTGGCCGAGATGCGCGAGGTCATCAAGGAAACGCGAAGGACTATCGAGGCCTCGCAGGTGATCCTCGACCGCTGCGCCGTGCCGGCGCCGGAAGCGCCGGCCGAGCATGCGGCCGATCTGGACCTCCTCGGCGGGATCGCGGACGGCCTGATCGTCGCCTATGAATATGCCAAGCTGGACAAGGATACCCTGACCCTGGGGCTGCTCGAGAAGGCCATGCTGCACGTCGGTCGCCGCCTCGCGCGGACGGTCGGCCCGAAGGAAGCCGGCCTCGCCCGCCACTGACGCTTCCCGCACCGGTACGATCCGGGCCGTCGTCGGCATCGCCGCCGCGGTTGGCGGATCGACCCGCCCGCTTCATCAAACGGTCTCTCGTCCGCAGGCCATCGCAGCACCTCGGGCTTCGGAGCGTCTCGCGGAACGCTCCCCACACCGTCGCGTCCTCTTCGCGCCGAGGCCGTGACGCGGGCGCTTCGTGAGACACGCTTCAGGCGCGGGCGGCGCAACCGGTGCGTCGAAGCAGCCCCGTCCGCGATCCGGACCGAACGGGTTCCCGATCGTTCCGAAGCAACCCTCCGGACGCACCATCAGTACTCCCATTCCGTGCCGACGCCGAGGCTGGTGCGGCCGTCGCTGCCGGCCTCGCCCTGGATCTTCACCCGGCGCGTCACCTCGTAGTCGATGGTGGCGCCCGTGTCCGCAGGCTTGGCGCCGGCCTTCACGCCGACGCTGAGGCGGTCGCCGAGGTAGCGCGAGGCGCCGAGCGCCGGGCCGCCGGTGGTGCCGGTGGCGACGTCGAGGCTGTCGAGCCCGAGCCCCTTGCGCGCCGACTCGAACACGTCGACGCCGCCGGCCCCGCCGGAGAGCTGCGACACGGCCTGGGCGAGCTGCAACGCCTGGAACGGCGACAGGCTGCCCGAGGCCCTCTTGAACAGCAGGCGCGACAACACCTCGTCCTGCGGCAGGCTCGGGTCCGAGGAGATGGCGAAGACCGGGCTGTCGGCCGGCCCCGAGACCGCGATGCGGGCGGTGATGTCGGTGGCCTTGGTCTCGGCGATGAAGTCGAGGTCGGGCGCGGCGATCGCACCGGAAAAGGTCAGGCGTCCACGGGTGAAGTCGAGGCGCTGGCCGATCACCGACAGTCGCCCATGCCGCAGCTCGAAGGCGCCGACGGCGTTCGGATCGCGCGACGATCCGGTCAGCCGCAGATCGCCGCCGAGTTCGGCGTCGATGCCGCGTCCGCGCACGAAGATGCGGTTCGGCGCGCTCACCGCGACGTCGAGGGCGGCCTCGAACGGCGCCGTTGCGCCGCGCTTGCCGCCGCGCTTGCCCAGCGCCGCTGCCCGCGTGCCGCGGGCCGCCTCGGCGTCGAGCCGGGCGCGGAGGTCGGGCGGGGTGTTGATCCGGCGGATGCCCGGCAGCGGCTGCACCGTCGCCGGCAGCCGGTCGGGCACCGCGACGTCGATCGAGACCACGTCGACCCGGCCCGTCACCCGCGGGCTGCGCGCGAGCGGGCCGCTCAAGCTGAGGTTCAGGCTCGCCACCGCCGTCATGAGCGGGCTCGACACCAGTTCCGCCCTGTCCCCGCTGATCCGGATCGTGCCCGGAAAGCCGGCCTCGGGGGCGAGCGACACGCGCCCGTCGCCGCGCAGGACGCCGCCGTTTCGGGTCGCGGCGGTGAGGTGCTCCAGCACGATCGTGTCGCCGCGGCCCGTGGCCCGGCCCTCGATGCCGGTCAGCCGGATGCCCTGGAGCGGGTCGGTGAAGCTGCCGCCGGTCAGCGTCGCGGTGCCCTCGGCCCGCGGCGCGGCGAGCGTCCCATTGACGCCCGCGTCGATCGCAACCCGGCCGGCGAGGCGCTGGCCGCCGGCGCTGAGCACGCTGTTGGCCACCGCGGCGTCCAGCGTTCCGCGCGCCTTCACCGCCAGCGTCCCGCCGGCTTCGGCCGGCAGCGACCCCGACAGGGTCATCGCGATGCCGCGCCCCGCGGTGACGCGTCCGTCGAGGCCGATCCGGCCGTCGGCGAGCGTCCCGGCCGCGCGCGCCTCGATCGGCGACAGCCCCGCCCTGCGGGTCTCCGGCGTGACGAGGCGGGCGACCGACAGCGCGTAGCGCCCCTGCGGCCGCGCGGCCGGCCCGCGGATCTCGGCGTCGCCGTCCAGCGTGCCGCTCAGGGCGAGGCCGGGCGCCGCGATGCGGGCGAGCGCCAGCGGCAGGGCGCGGATGCCGAGCCGGAGGTCGTTGTCCCGCCCGATCAGGCCCGACAGGGTGACCCGCCCGGTCCCGGCCGCGATGGTCAGAGCGTCGATGCGCGCCGCGGCCCCGTCGAGAGTGACGGTCGCCGGCCCGGCAAGCGCCAGCCTGTCGGGGCCCCGCGCCGCGGAGAACCGCGTCAGCGCGATCCGGATGGGCGTGGCCGGCACGAGGCGGGCGGCGCCGTCGAGGTCGAACCCGCGGGCCTTGGCCGAGAGGACGAGGTCGGTCGCGGACGGCGCGCCGGCCGCGGTGAGGCGCACCGTATCGAGGATCTGGTCGGCGGCCACCAGCCGGTCGGCCTCCACGCGCCCGTCGATCCGCGGTGCGTCGCGCAGGTCCGTGCCGCGCAGGTCGGCATCGAGCCGGGCGAGCGCGAGGGTGCCGGTGCGCAAGGCGGCGCCCTTGGCCCGGATCGTCGCGTCCTGGCGCCCGCCGCTGCGGATGAGCGCGACGTCGGCGTCGAGGCTCCCGGCCATCGGGGTCAGCGTCAGCGGCGTGAGGTCGTCGAGATCGCCGGCCGCGAGGTGCAGGCCCCCGTCCGCCAGCCACGTCGCGGCATCGACCGTCGCGTGCCCGTCGAGAGCGACCGAGCCGAGGCGCGCGGTGAGTCGGTCCAGCGACCACGCGTCGGAGTTCGGCCGGGCGAGGTGGGCCTCGCCCCGCAGCGGCTTGCCGCCGACCGTGCCGGCCAAGCTCAGCGTCCCGTCGAGCGCTCCGGTGAGGTCCTTGACCGCGGCCTCGACCCGCAGGCCCCGCACCGGCCGGCCCATGGCGGTCGCCTCGGGGGCCGAGACCGTGGCGGCGAGGTCGGGATGCTCCAGCGATCCTGAGAGTCGGCCGACGAGTCCCGCCCGCCCGGTCAGCCCGCCGTCGATCGCCGAGAGGTCCTTGAGGTCCACGTCGAGCCGCGCGTCGGTGAGCCGGGCGGTGGCGCGGCCGTCGAGGCGGGCGACGAGGCCCGCGCCGTTTAGGGTGGCCGCCTCGAACGCGTAGCCGTCGTAGACCCGCGACAGGCGGCCGGTGAGGCGCGGCGCCGTCCCGAGCACCCGGTCGAGCAGCGGACGGCCCAGCGCGAGCCCCTCGGTGCGCAGGGTCAGGTCGGCGGAGACCGCCCGACGCGCCGGGTCGCCGTCGAGCTTGGCCGCCAGGGACGCGCCGCCCGCCAGCGGCCGGCCGGCGAGGTCGGAGAAGGCGGTCAGGTCGGAGAGCGCGGCCTCCAGCGTGCCGGTGAGCGTGTTCCGGCCGACGCGGCCCTCGTAGTCGGCCCGCAGGGTCGGTGCCTCGACGTGCAGGCGCGACACGGCCAACGTGTTGTCGGGCTCCAGCACCGCGCGAAGATCGAGGGCGGCCCGCGTGCCCAGCGCCCGCTGGACGGCGGGGTCCGGCAGCCTCAGGCCTTCCACCCGCGCTTCCGCGCTGAGGGCGAAGCGGGCGTCGGCTATAGGTTCGGCGTTCACGCCGGCCTCCACCCGCTCGACGGCGCTGTCGCGCGTGCGCAGGCCCGCGGCCTTCAGGCTGCCGACGACGCGCGGCCGCGCGAGCGGCCCCTTGAGGCTGCCGTCGAGGACGAGGCTGCGGATCTCGCCCTCGCCGGCCCGGGTCATGCCGCCCTCGGTCGGGACCGCGCGGGCCTGGAGGGTGAAGTCGGCGTTGCGCGCCACGTCGAGGCTGCCGCGCGCGTCGAGGCGTGCGGTGCGCGAGGTGAGTTCCAGGCGGTCGATCCGCAACGCGCCGCCGTCGGCGAAGCTCAGGCCGCCCTCGAGCTTGGTCGTCCCGGCGAAGATCGCGGCGGCAGGGCCCGGCAGCAGCCCCTCGACGCGGGCGCCGAGGTCGAGCGTCAGCCGCCGCTCGGACCCGACCCGCGCGATCGTCGCCGATCCCTTGGCGCCGATGGTCTCGCCCGCCGAGACGTCGAGGCGGGCGTTCCAGGCGTCGAGCGTCCCGCGTCCGTCGAGGTCGAGGGCGATGGGCGGTGCGCCGGGCACGCTCAGGCCCTTCGAGAGCAGGCCGCCGGCGGGCTCGCTCAGCGTCGCCTTCAGCTCCAGGCGCCCGCCATCCGGCACGAACAGCAGCCGCAGGCCGAAGGCGCCCTCGGCGTCCCGGCGCCGGATCGCGACGTCGAGGTCGAGCCCCTCGGACGGCGCGCCGAGCTTCGCCCGGCCCCTGGCCGAGAGCCGCGCCGCCTGCCCCGCGATGGGCTCGCCGAGCGCGAGGTCGGCGAGCGAGAAATCCTTCACCTCGACCTTGACCGGCAGGTCCGGCAGCAGCGTGCCGTCGGGCTCGGGCGTCGCCGCCGCGGTGGCCGGGATCGGCCGGCGCAGCACCTCCAGGCGCCCGACCTCGAGGCTGTCGACCTCCAGGCGGCCGGACAGCAGGGCGAGGCGCCGCCAGACGATGCGCGCCCGGTCGAGCCGCAGCCAGACCCCGTCGCGGTCGCTGATCGCCACGTCGCGGATCACCGCGTCCGAGGACAGCGCCCCGTCGACGGCACCGATGGCGACGCGGGAACTCGGCGTGGAGAGCGCGCGGGAGAGCAGGCCGCCGAGCACGGTCTTCTCGGCCTCATCCGCGGCGCGGGTGAGGGCCGTGGGGACGGCGAAGCCGATGACGAGGAGCAGGAAGGCCGCAACGGCTGCACGGCGCCCGCCCCGCATCGCGGGCCCTTCGGTGCTCGCATCCAGCACCGTGCGCGGATGCGGCGCGGGTCCCCTCTCCCGTTCGGGAGAGGGACAGGGTGAGGGATGAGAACTGCCCGGATACGGCACGCCCATCACCCCAACCCTCTCCCCATGGGAGGGGGAGCCGGTCAGCGCCGCAAGCGATGCGTCCGGCGCCTTCGCGGCCAGATGTATGAAACACCAGGCCTCTAGAGCCGTGTCCGATCGCGGTGCAATCGGACACGGCTCTAAGTCCCTGTTCTGGTGCGCTCTCTCTGGCCGAACCGGCGTCCACTTCGGCGGAGAGCGCTCTGGACCGGCTGGCCCGCACGTCGGATCACGTCGAGAGAGGGAAGCGCCCTGTCCGGAAGCGGCGCTCCCTTCTCCCGCCCGCTCCGCAGGCACCCTCGCCCGCAGAGGGGGGAGGGTCTTTCGCGCGAAGAAACCCATCAGAACGACTGCCCGAGGCTGATGTACAGGGCGACCGGGCGCTCGTGGTAGCCCTTGATCCGATCGAGCGGGAACGCGACGTCGACGCGGATCGGGCCGATGCCGATGTAGTAGCGCAGGCCCAGTCCCACGGCCGTCCGGATACGTTCGTCGAAATCCGGCAGCGCGCCGGAAAACGCCGTGCCGGCGTCGAGGAACGGCACCACGCCGATCGTGTCGGTGACCTTGATGCGGGCCTCGAAGGACGCTTCGAGCAGGCTCTTGCCGCCGACCGGCAGGTTGAAGGGGCCGCGGGGCCCGAGGGTCCGGTAGGGGAAGCCGCGCACCGAGCCGCCGCCGCCGGCGAAGAACCGGATGTTGGCCGGGATGTCCTCCAGGCTTGCCCCGGAGATCGAGCCGAAGCCCAGCCGCCCGGCGAGGATGGTGCGCGCCTCGTCGTCCAGCGCGTAGTAGGTCGAGCCCTGCGCCTTGGCGACGAGGATCGACGGGTCGGAGCCGAGGAAGCCCGCGTAGGGCGTCGCCGAGGCGGTGAGCCGCACGCCCCGGGTCGGGTCCAGCAGGTTGTCGGTGGAGTCGTAGGCCACCGAGACCGGCACGCCGACGAGGCGATAGTCGACCTTGCCGAGCGCGTCCTGCGCGCGGCCCGCCTGCCCCTCGACGCCGACCTGCGCGTAGAAGGTATCGGAGAAGCGGTGGCGCAGGCCCACGGTGCCGCCGGCCGCGTCCGCGACGTAGCTCTGCTGGGCCTCGCGGCCCGCGAACAGGCCGGCGACGAGGTCGTTGCGGCTGCCCCAGAGGGCGGGCTTGACGAAGGTCGCGGCGAGCCGCCCGCCGAGCCCGTTCGACTCGATGCCGGCGAGCTTGCGCTGCGTCGCGTAGAGGTCGTTGCCGAGGTAGAACAGGTCGGCGTCGAGCCGGAGCGTCTCGGCCCCGCCGAAGAGGTTGCGGTTGGCGTAAGTCGCACGGATGCCGGGCCCGTCGACGGTGGAGTAGCGCGCCGAGACGCCGATCAGGTTGTGCTCCCGCTCGGTCACCTCGACGAAGATCGGCAGGTTGCCGGCCGCATCCAGCGCCTCTCCCTCGCGCACCCGCACGGAGCCGAGGCCCTCGACCTTCACCAGCGCGCGGCGCATGTCGGCGAGCGCCCTGGGCGAGTACGGATCGCCGGGCTCCGCGTCGATGAAGGAGCGCACCACCGCCGGATCGATGCCGGCCGTGCCCCGCACGGTCACGGGACCGAGGCCGGCGATCGGGCCCGGATCGACGGTGAAGATCACGTCCATGACGTGGGCCGCGTCGTCCACCACGGGGTCGCGCGCCGTGACCTTGGCGAAGGGATGGCCGAGCGACCGGAAGCGGTCGACGAGCCGCGCCTCGCGGGCCAGCACCGTTGCCGAGCGCGCCGGCGTGTCCGGGTCGATCCGCGTGAGGCGGGCCGGCAGGACCTCCTCCGTGAAGGGGGTTCCCCGCGGGTCGCGCACGGTGAGGGCGCGGAGCATGTAGAGCGGGCCGGCGTCGACCGCGATCCGCACCGGCACCAGGGCGCGGTTCCGCACGGTCTCCGCCGCGCGGGCCGCCGCCGCCGGGGAGGGCTCGCCGCCGCGCGCCGGCATGCTACCCAGCGTCACGTCCTCGATCCGCACCGTGACGCGCCCGGCGTAGTAGCCGTAGCCCGAGAGCGCGTCGGGCAGGCGGCCGAGATCGGCCTCCGCGCGGCGCACCAGCCCCTCCCCGTCCGGCGGCGGCTCGCGGCGCAGGCGGTGGAGGGTCGAGGCGTCCTCTAGGCTCCGCTCCAGGTCGGAATCCTCCGTGCCCTGGATCTTCAGGTCGTAGGGCAGCGCCGCGCCGCTCGGCGTCAGCGGCTCCTCCTCGGGGCCGAACATCCCGAACAGGTCGAAGGCCGCCGCCGGGCCGCAGAGGGTGAGCCAAGCCGCGAGGCCCAATCCCCCGAGGACCGACCCGGCCGCGACGCGGGCGCCGGGCCGGGACTCGGCGCGAAGGCGGGATGCGGGCGGAATCGACTCGGGAACCGGTTGCCTCACCCGCAAGCGCCGGCCGCCCCGGCGGCTCGACCGGCCCGGCCCGGCCCCGCAGGGCGCACGTAAAACAGAGTCCGCATCATCTCAAAGCCCCCGCTCCGATGCCGGATTGCCATGCGAGGCCCTGAGGCAAGTCCCCGAGGAAAGCCGCCGCAACTGGTCCGCGACCGATCCGGTCTCGGCACGGATGCGCCGGCAGCCGACGGCAGGACCCTTCGCACGATCAGCCCCCGCGTGTGAGCCGCGGAACCTAGACGGGCGTGACCCGTGCGGCAACCGGAGGGGATGGGCGTGGGCGTCGACTCTTGTCAGCCGGCGGCCGGCGACCTACCTCCGACCTTGCGTCGATGCTTGCCGGCCGCCGCCGGGTTGCTCCGCCCGCTGTCCTTTGCCGTTTCCAAGGGCGTCGCTTCGACTGACATTCCATCTCGACATCAACCTGCTTCGCCCACGCCCGCGCGTGGACAGCCGCTCGGGCCGGCAGGCTCACCACATCGACACGACGGAGGTAGGCGCCATGAGCACGGGCACCGTGAAATGGTTCAACGAGACCAAGGGTTACGGCTTCATCCAGCCGGATGACGGCGGCAAGGACGTGTTCGTCCACATCTCCGCGGTGGAGCGCGCCGGCATGCGCAACCTGATCGAGGGACAGAAGCTGTCCTACGAGATCGAGAACGACCGGCGCACCGGCAAGCAGTCGGCCGGAAACCTCC
>NZ_CAXTBY010000034.1:0-34935 GCF_964242245.1 uncultured Methylobacterium sp.
CGCGACCGACGATGCACTAACTTCGTACCTGGGCCACCAGATGGGGGCAGGTCAAAAACACATCTCGCTACGCTCTTCGGAATTTACGCCTTTCCTTTTCCCTTTTGAATTTTGACCACTCTTAAAAACAAAAAACTGACTTCTATTTCTGCGACACGCTTCCAAATTCTTATTGCCTGCGCAGCTTCGGATTTTCCTTTTATCGTTTTCGACACCGATTTTTCGGTCGCCACAACACTGCGTTTTCCCAACAGGACGCTATCTCAAACCTATCGGCTTGATTTCTCGATAGCCTCGTCACTCGATTGCCGGTGAAGGGTTTTAGAGCCGCGTCGAAATGGGAATGCGCGGCGACATCGAATACGCGGACTGCCTTCCTCGGATACGGGGTGCATGCGTGCATGCACCCCTGCCCGTTGGCGAAACCGGGGCGGCAAGGCGCAAGGGCAATCCGCGCGAAGGGTGCGGGCGCAGCGAGGCGTAGCCGAGCGAGCCACGGTCGTGCGGATTGTCCTTACGCCGCGCCAGGGGCTAGCGCCTTGGCCGCGTCGGCGGCCATGCAAGACGCGTGAGCGATCGTCGTCCGTCAGAGCGGAGACGCGGCATGCGGCTCCGGGCGCAGCCCAGAGCGCGGCCCGCAGGGACAAGTCCACGGCAGCACGGCACGCAGAAGCCCAGCGATGGCCGATCCTTCAATCCGCCTTGCGCTTCCGGCCTCGCCGCTGGCGGATCGGTGGTATTTCGCCATTTCTCATGAGAAGTGTGCGGCGGGCCCTACAGGCGGTCACGATCCGCATGACGGCATGTTGCTCAGCCTTGGGCATCCGACATCCGACCCGATAACGCGCGATCAGGCGGTTCAGGCGATGCCGTTCGATGGCCGTCATACCGAACTGGCGTGGATGAGCGCAGATGGCGACGCACTGCCAATGCAGGTCGCTGGAAATCGCTGAGCCGGATGAAGCAAGGAGCGTCATCAATCCACAATGTGGCCGAGTTTCGTCAAGTTCTTCTTACTTATTGAACGGCATCGCTGAGCCGCCGTTAATTAATCCGGCGCGATGCCGTGCTTGGCCAGAATGGCGTCGATAAGATCGGGTCGGCAACGAAAGCTAGTCTTGCGCAGGCGCGCAAAAGCATCAGCCAAATCGATCAGCCCGCGCCGCGCAGCCAGATCGAGCAGGCCGAGCGTTCCCGTCACGGCGAATCCCTTGCTGCGCGCAACCGAAACCCCGGTGCGGTCGTCCATCAAGATTAGGTCGGCATCCAGCGCGAGCGCCAGCAGGATGGCCGCGCGTTCGCCCTCGTCTAGCGCCTGCAATCCGGTATCCCATCCGGTCACAGCCGGGCGGATCATGAGCCAGGGCGGGGGCGCGGCGATCCACACGCGGACGAGGGCCGGGGTTTCGGAGTGGCTCAATTCTGCTTGTACGGCTTCCGGTATGAATACGGCCTCGAACAGAGTTGGCAGGATCGACGCGTGGCCGATCAACACCAGATAGTTCAGCGGCCCTGTGTCGGCGACGACAGCCCGCACGCGTTATAGGCCGAACTTGGCAAGGTCCGCCTGCTCGCGCGCAAAATCCGCAGCGTCATCGGGTTCGTAGATAGCCCGCGCCTTCAGGAAGGCATCGAGTGCGGCATGGGTGGCGAAACCAAGCATGCGGCGCAGTTCGGGATGGGTCAGCCGACCTGCGCGGTATTCCTCGGCGGCGAGGGCTTCAAGCGCACGCCGCTCGATATCGGTGCCGCCAGCGCTGAGCCGCTGGGCCAGATCGTCGGGAATGGACACGGACAGATTCATCGCTTCATTGTAGCTTAAATGCACCTATGGAGCAAGCATCAGATATATAAGGGATATCCGGTTTGCAATGGCGCGACCTTCGATCCCCCGCGTCAAGAGAGTCCCGTCACCCCGCGTACCGCTTCTTTCAGGTCGGCCAGCGACCGTTCCCGGCCTCCGGCAGCTTTTTCAAGCCTTGCCGATACGGGTGCGAACGACAGCGTTCTCAGACATGAAACACCTCTCTATGCAGACGCGGTACGTGGCTCAGGGCACACAGCCCAGAGCGCGGCTGATAAGGACACGCTCAACATCGCTCATAGCCCGCGCGACGCGAACGGTGGTTAATCCGCCGCCTTCGGATTTGAAGTCCAAAGTCGTTTGAATTGCTCGAAATTACTACGGATCTCAGCGCTCGGTGCCAAGCAGATAGTTCTGTACGTATTGATGAACCCCAGCCATCGATGTCAGCCCGCTCGGTCCGTGACTCAGCGGGCTTTTTCATACCCGGCGCCAATTCATACCCGGCGCCAAGCCACTTCGAATTGCAACACGGATGAAACACGAGACAGCCCGTCACGGGGAGCTTCATCCGCCACGCTGACGGCGCTCCTCGTGGGCGGCTTCCGCTGGTTCTGTGCAGCGGGGTGGAGAGTGCGCTCGGCCTGGATCAAGCCTGGACGACGGCCGTGCCGATCAGGACGTCGCGGGTCACGAGGCCCGGAAGATCCGCCTCGTCCCGGTCGCGGAGTCCGGGCGGCGGCATCGGCAGGACGAGGTAGCGCATGTCCGCGTTGCTGTCGTGCACGCGGACGCGGACGTGGAGCGGGATGTCGAGGCCGAACTCGCGCAGGACGGCGCGCGGCTCGCGGACGGCGCGGGCCCGGTAGGTCTTCGAGATGTACCAGGACGGCGGCTGCCCGAGGATGGAGCGCGGGTAGCAGGAGCACAGGGTGCAGACGATCAGGTTGTGCGCCTGGGCCGTGTTCTCGACCACGACGATCTGCGCCTCGCCCACCTTGAGGCCGAGTTCGGCGGCCGCCGACTTGCCGTCGGCGAGCAGGCGCGCCTTGAAGTCCGGATCGGTCCAGGCCCGGACCACGAGGCGCGCGCCGAGGTGAAGACCGGGCGCGTCGAGCTTGGCGATCTCCTGCTCCACCTCGCCCGGCGCGAGCAGGCCCTTGGCCACCAGGAGAGCCTGCAGGGCCTCCGTCAGGCGGGCGGCCTCCGCGTTGCCGGCCCCGGTCTCGACGACGAGGGCGTCCTGCGCCGTGTAGGAGGTCCGGGCCGGCAGGGGACAGGGCAAGGGGCGGGGGTCGGTCGTGGGCTCATCCATGGGCCGTCTCCGCGGCGGCGTCGATCCAGTGCTCGTAGAGTTCGATGACGAGGGTGTCCCCGGGTGCGCCGTCGTAGTCGGCCCACAGGTCGCCCTGCCGGAACTCGACCCGGTAGCAGGCCACGACCCGCCCGCCGGCGTTCCCGACCGCCAAGTCCTCGGGGTTCAGGAACAGGCCGCAGAGCTGCACCACCGTTCCGGTGCGGCCCCGGACGTAGTACGGGGTCCGGACATGGCCTAGCTTGCCGAGATCCAGCACGCGGACCCGCTGGCCGACCTGGAAGCGCGCCATCAGGGCTCGGGAGCCCGGCCGGAGGCCTGCAGATGCGCCTCCAGTTCCGCGCGCGTCACCACGCCCTTCTCCGCGAGGACATCGATCATCGCTTCGAGGCGCCGCCGGTAGAAGGACAGGGATCGATACGTCTCGGAGCCGAACGATTCGAAGCCGCGGCGCATCTCGTCGAGGCTGACGATGCGCCGCGTGCTGTCGCCGAGGAGGTTGCGGATGGCCTCGACGCGCCTCTCCCAGTCCAGCCAGGGCAGGTCGAGCCGCGGGATCGGCCCCGCCGCCTCGCCGCCGATGTCGTGGTAGCCGCGCATCGTCGCCTCCTCAGCTTTCCCGCACCGCGGCCTGGAAGATCGCCAGCGCCTCGGCCTTCAGGGCGATGAAGCCGGGCTCGATCGTGGAGGCCGGCACGCGCGGGCGCGCCACCGGCACGTCGAGGTAGGCGGCGATGCGCGTCGGGCGGCGCGTCAGCAGGAGGAGCTTGTCGGCAAGATAGATCGCCTCGTCGAGGTCGTGGCTGACGAGGAGCGTGGTGGTGCGGGTCTCCGCCAGCACCTTCTGGAGTTGGTCGCGCATGGTGAGCGTCATCTCGTAGTCCAGCGCCGAGAACGGCTCGTCCAGGAACAGCACCTCCGGCTCGGTCACGAGGGCGCGCATGATCGAGACCGTCTGCTGCTGGCCCCCGGACAGCTCGTAGGGATGGCGATCGAGGTCGAACTTCAGGTCGAAGCTCGAAACGAGTTGCGCGATGCGGCGCGCCTGCTCCGTCGGCGGCACGCCCATCAGCTTGAGCGGGTAGGCGACGTTGTCGCGGGCACGCATCCAGGGGAAGAGCGCCTCGCGGTAGTTCTGGAAGACGTAGCCGATGCGCGCCTGCGCCACCGTCCGGCCGTCGAACAGGATCTCGCCCCCGTCGATCGGCAGGATGCCGGAGATCATGTTGATCAGGGTGCTCTTGCCGCAGCCGTTCGGGCCGAAGACCGAGACGATCGCGCCGCGGGGCAGGTCGAGGTCGAAGCGGTCGTAGACCGGAACGCCCTGGAAGCGCTTGACGAGGCCGCGGACGGTAATGTGCGGGTCGGGCGTCGCAATCGCCGCACCTGCGGCGGGCGCGACGCGCGGGAGCGGAGCCGCGCTCACAGGCCGATGTCGCCCCTGTCGAGCATCACGTCAGCCACGCGCATCGGCGTCTTCAGGACGCCCTGGGCCGCGAAGATGTCGACGAGCGCCTGGTACGAGGCGAGGTCCGTGTCGTTCAGGTCGGCGTAGGGGCGCAGGTAGGGCTGGGCCACCACCGCCACTTGGCCGGCCTTGATGGCGGTGTACTTGGGCAGGATGCCGCGCAGGCGCGGGAAGTCGCCCTCGGCGAGCCGGGTCGCCTCGTCGAGGGCGAGGACGACCTTGCGGGCCGCGGCCGGACGCTCCTTGAGGAACTTCGTCGTCAGCACCGAGACGCCCGAGTAGAACGGATCGGCGATCGCCCCAGCGCACGCGTTCGTCACCGCGCGCTTGGCCTCGCCGATCGCCGTCGCGATCGAGCCGACGGGTTCGAGCGACAGGGTCGCGTCGGCGCTGCCCGAGATCAGGGCGGGGACCTGGAGCCCGACCGCGAGTTCGACCAAGCGCACGTCCTTGTCCGGATCGAGCCCGGCCCTGCGCACCATGTGGCGCGAGATCGTCCGCCACTGGATGCCCGGCAGGTGGCCGAGGGTCCGGCCGCGCAGGTCCGCGAAGCCGGCGATGGCCGAGGCTTCGGGAACGATCAGCCCGTCGTTGATCCGCCCCACCTTGATGCCGCCGCCCTGGAGGCCGAACACCTTGAAGGTCCCGGGGAACTTCTCCTCCGCCAGCACCGTGATGCCGGCGGCCGTGCCCGGCGCGCCGACCTCGGCGCGATCGGAGACCAGCGCGTCGATGATCTGGTTGGGCGCCTCGAACCGGACCGCCTCCACCTCGATCCCCATCTTCTCGAAGAGCCTCTCCTCCTGGGCGACGTAGAAGGCCGTGGTCTGCATGATCGGGAGCCAGGCGATCACGACGCGCTCGCGAGCCTGCGCCAGGGCGGGGGCGGCCGCGGCGAAGGCGCCGCTGAGGGCGGCGGCCGTGAAGGTGCGGCGGGTCAGCTCGGTCATCGCGGCTTTCCGTGTCATCGACCGGCCCAGTGGACGAGGCGGCGCTCAAGGGTGAGGAGGAGGAGGTTCAGGGCGTAGCCGAGGGCGCCGGTGAGCAGGATCGTGCCGTAGAGCGCGGGCATGTCGAAGGTGATCTGCGCGTCGATGATCCGCTTGCCGAGGCCGCTGTCCGAGCCGATGAACATCTCGGCGACGATGATCACCACCAGCGCGAGGGACACGGCGGTGCGCACGCCGACGAAGGTCTGCGGCAGCGACTCGTAGAGGGTCACGTCCCGGAACACGCGCAGCCGCGAGGCGCCCATCACCCGCGCGGCGAGCCTGCGCGTGGGCCGCGCGTTCATCACCCCGTAGGCCACGTTGAAGAGGATGATGAGGAAGGCCGAGAAGGCCGCGACGGCGATCTTCGAGACGTCGCCGAGCCCGAGGACGATCATGAACAGCGGAAACAGGGCCGTGGCCGGCATCGAGCGGAAGAAGTCGATCAGGAACTCGATCGACCGGTAGACCCGCCGGCTCGACCCGATGACGATCCCCGCAGGAAGGCCGAAGCCGATCGCCAGGACGAAGGCTTGGAGCGTGCGCAGAACGGTCTGGCCCAGGTCGAAGGCGAGATCCCCGCTCGCTAGGCCCGCCGCGACAGCCTCGATCGTCCGCACCGGCGAGGGCAGCAGCTTGCCGGTCACGAGACCCGTCGCGTGCACGAAGGCCCAGACCAGCACGAGGACGAGCGGGCCGATCATCGTCTCCGCCCAGGCGGGCAGGCTCGGCGACGCGAAGCGGCCGGATCGCGGCGGCGGCGCGAGCACGGTCGCCGGCTTGATGGCTGGCATGCGCATCTCCCGGAGGCGCGGTTAGGTACACGCCGGCCTTGGCAAGAGGCATGCCAATTGCATGCAATCCTTGAAGTGCATCGGGAGCGGACGTTGGCGGAGCGAGCGAGCAGGGCCGCGGCTGCGCGGGTGAACAGGGCGCCGACGCGGGCCGACCGGCTGGCGGCCGAACTCTCGCGCGAGATCCTGGAAGGCCACACCGCCCCCGGCGCCCGCCTCGACGAGCACGCGCTGGCACACCGGTTCGGCGTCTCGCGCACGCCGGTGCGGGAGGCGCTGAAGCGTCTGGCCGGGCTCGACCTGATCGAACTGCGGCCCCATCGCGGGGCCGTCGTCGTGGACATGCCCGCGAGCCGGGTCTGCGAGCTGTTCGAGGCGCTCGCGGAGACGGAGGCCGTCTGCGCGGGGCTCGCGGCGCTGAAGATGTCGTCGCTGGAGCGGGAGGTTCTCGCGGACCTGCACGCCGCTTACTGCGCGCTCATCCCGGCCGGGGAGCCGACCCGGGTCGCGACGGCCAACCGCGCGTTCCACGAGACCATCTACGCGGGCGCTCACAACGGCTTCCTGGCCGATCACGTCGTCGCCCTGCGCAAGCGCCTCGCCCCCTTCACCGCGGCGCAGTTCCGCCTGACGGGCCGTCCTCCCGACAGCGCGCGCGAGCATGGTGCGATCGTATCGGCCGTTCTCGCGCGCGAGGGGCAAACGGCCGCGGATGCGGCGCGGCGTCATGTGATGATCGTGGGGCATGCCTGGGCCCACTGGTCGCAGACCCAGGCCGTATCGGCCTCACGCGTCGACGTTGCTGCATGAGGCCGTGGCGCGTCGCATCCGTCGATTGCATACAAAGAGGGCATGATGGGGTGCTGGACGAGTTCCTGATCGACGTCCGCCGATCCTGAAGTCGGCAGCGTGCTGAGTACGACGGCCGGGTTTCAGGGCTTGGCGGGGTCTGCGTTCGTCTTCTCCAAGTGTGATCGGCGTGCGCGCTGCCGATGGCGCCTTCGCCGGAGGGATCAGCGCAGGATTGCGGCGGTTCCGAGAGCCGGGAGACCGAGACGGGCGGCGCTGTCAGTGCGGTCCGGCCTGTGACCGCGCATGGACCCGCCGACGATCTTTGCGCGTACGGCATCTCGGTCGAGCCAGCCCTCTCCGGTCGGCCGCCGGGTGATGAGCCGGATCGTGCTGGGGAGCCACCCGGATCGGATGGGGACGCGATCGGGCTCGCGGACGGAGCCCGACACGCTGGCAGGCGGCCGTGGGGGGCCCCGATCAGCGTTGTGCGCCCTTGCATCACCACCACAATTCCGATCAATTCCCGCGCAAGTGTCGACTCGTGAACGGACGGCGTGCTTCGGCCGCGCTATGGCTGCACTGTTAAGACAGACGCGAACCCGTCCATCATGGCCGTCACCCCCGCCCAGTCGTTCGGCCGGAACCTGCTCCTGCGGGCGCTTCAGCCCGCCGACCGCGCCCTCATCGCGCCGCACATGGAGCAGGCGGAACTCGCGCGCGGGGTAGTGCTGTTCGATTCGGGCGAACCGGTCTCGCACGTCACCTTCCCGTGCGACCGCACCGTGACGACCCTGGTGATCACCATGCGCGACGGGCGCACCGCGGAGACGGCCACGGTCGGCCGCGAGGGGGCGGTCGGCGGCGTCGTCAGCCAGGGCTACCTGCCGGCCTACAGCCGCGCCGTGGTGCAGATCGGCGGTCCGGTCCTGCGCCTGGAGGCCGGCCGCCTGCAGACGGCCAAGCACGCCTCGCGCCCCTTGCGCAACCTGTTCACCCGCTACTCCGACTGCCTGCTCGCGCAGGTGCTGCAATCGGTGGCCTGCAACGCTCTGCACCCGATCGAGCAGCGCGCCGCCAAGTGGCTGCTGACCCTGCACGACCGCCTGTCGAGCGACGTGCTGCCGATCACGCAGGACGTGCTCGCCGAGATGCTGGGCGTGCGGCGGACCTACCTGTCGGGGGTGCTGCGCGGCCTGCACGAGCGCCGGATGATCGAGGTCGCCCGCGGGCGCGTCACGATCCTGGACCGGAGCGCCCTGGAGCGGGCGGCCTGCGAGTGCCACGGCCGGGTCCGGCGCCACTTCGAGGACGTGCTCGGCGCGGTCCACCTCGACGACGGCACCCTGATCGCCGTGGACCCGACCGCCGCCGCGCCCCCGTCCGGCGCGTCGGCGCGCGGGAAGGCGGCCTGACGGGCATGAGCGCCGCCCCGATCCCGGACCCGCAGGAGGATGCGCGCCTCGCGGCGCTGGCCGAGTACGACATCCTCGACACCCCCGCCGAGAGCGGGTTCGACGACATCGTGCTGCTGGCGACCCAGGCTTGCCGGACCTCCGTCGCCCTGGTCAGTTTCGTCGCCCGGGACCGGCAATGGTTCAAGGCCCGGATCGGCTTCGATCCGTGCGAGACGCCGCTGTCGCAGTCGGTCTGCGCGCACGCGCTCGGCCGGGACGAGCTGCTGATCATCCCCGACCTGACCCTCGATCCGCGCACCCGCGACAACACCCTCGTGACCGGCGAGCTGCGGATTCGCTTCTATGCCGGCGCGCCGCTTCGCACGCGGGAAGGCTTGGCCGTCGGCACCCTGTGCGTGATCGATACCGAGCCGCGGCCGGAGGGGCTGACCGCCGACGAAGCCAGCGCGCTCGCGGCGCTGGCGCGGCAGGTCATGGTCCAGCTCGAACTGCGCCGGGCGATCGAGAACCGCGAGCAGGCGCTCGCCGCCCGCGCCCTCGTCGAGGAGCAGATGCGGCTGGCCGTCGACGCCACCGGCATCGGCATCTTCGACTTCGACCTGAGGAGCGGCGAGCTGCGCTGGGACGCGCGGGTGCGCGCCCTGTTCGGCGTTCCGGCACGGGGACCCGTCACCTACGCAGAGACCTACCTCGGCGGCGTCCACCCCGACGACCGGGCGCGGGCCGACGCCGCCGTCCAGGCGGCCCTCGACCCCGCCGGCACGCGGGTGCTCGACATCGACTACCGGGTGATCGCGGCCGATACCGGCGCCGAGCGCTGGCTCTCCGCCCGTGGTCAGGCCATCGTCGAGGACGGGGTGACCATCCGCTTCATCGGCAGCGTCCGCGACGTGACCGGGGACAAGGCCGCCGACGCGGCGCTGAAGGCGACGGAGGAGCGCTATCGCCTCGCCGCGCGGGCCACCACGGACGCGATCTGGGACTGGGACCTCGTCGCCGACCATGTCCACTGGAACGAGGCGCTGACGCTGGTCCACGGCCACGACCTCGCCACGATCCCGCCGACCGGGGCGTGGTGGCTCGGGCAGATCCACCCCGAGGATCGCGACCGGGTCGCCCGCGGCATCCAAGCCGTGATCGACGGCGGCGGCGAGACCTGGACCGACACGTACCGCTTCCGCCGGAGCGACGGCAGCGATGCCGCCGTGATCGACCGCGGCTACCTGATCCGCGACGACGCCGGCCGCGCCGTGCGGATGATCGGCGCGATGCTCGATGTCACCCGGCAGAACGAGACCGAGCAGCGCCTGCGCCGGAGCGAGGAGCGGCTGAGCCTCGCCTTCGAGGCCGCCGGTGCGGTAGGCTGGTGGGACTGGGACATCCCCAACGACCGGCTCGTCGCCAACGAGATGTTCGCCGAGCTCTCCTCGGTCGATCCGGCGGAGGCCGCCGCGGGCACGCCGATCGCCCGCTACGTCGCGGGTATCCACCCGGAGGACCGCGACTGGGTCGGCGCGCGGATCGCCGAGGCGGTCGAGACCGGCGGCGAGTTCGCGGAAGAGTACCGTCTGTGTCGGGCCGACGGCGCGGTCCGCTGGGTCTACGCCCGCGGACGCTGCTATCAGGACGCGGACGGGCGGCCGCTGCGCTATCCCGGCGTCGCGGTCGAGATCACCGAGCGCAAGCGCACCGAGGCCGCGCTCGCCGCGAGTCAAGCCCGCCTCGACACCATCCTCCAGACCATGCCGGTCGGCCTCCTGCTGGCCGAGGCGCCGAGCGGCCGCGTCCTCTTCGGCAACCCGCGGCTGGAGCGCATCCTCGGCCATTCGGTCCTGGAGGCCGCCGGCCTCGCAGGCCACGACGCCTACCATGCCGACGGGCGATCGGTGGCGCCGGATGAGCATCCGCTCGCCCGCATCGTCGGCGGCGGCGCGGACCACGCCGAGCTGGAGGCGCATTACCAGCGGCCCGACGGATCGCGGCGCTGGATCGAGATCATCGGCGAGGCGGTCAAGGACGCGGCCGGCACCACCGTCGGCGCCGTGATCGCAGTCAGCGACATCGAGGACCGCAAGCGCGCCGAGGCCCAGCAGGACATCCTCCACCACGAGCTCGGCCACCGCCTCAAGAACACGCTGGCCCTCGTCCAGGCGATCGCGGCGCAGACCCTGCGCAACGTCACCGACGTCGAGGCGGCCCGGGAGGCGCTGTCGGCGCGCCTCGTCGCCATGGGCAAGGCGCACGACATCCTGCTCTCGGGCCCGAGCGAGAGCGCCGGGATGGAGGCCGTGCTGCGTGGGGCGCTGAGCATCCACGACGACGACGGCGGGCCGGCACGCTTCCGGCTCGCCGGTCCCGACCTCGCGGTCGGCCCGAAGGCGGCGCTGTCGCTCGCGCTGATGGCGCACGAGCTGGCCACCAACGCGGTCAAGTACGGCGCCCTCTCGGTGCCGGACGGGAGCGTCGTCCTGCGCTGGGAGGTCGAGGGGGAGGGAGCCGACGCCCAGGTCCACCTGCTCTGGCGCGAGCAGGACGGTCCGCCCGTGGCCGAGCCGACCCGCAAGGGCTTCGGCACCCGGCTGATCGAGCGTGGCTTGGTCGGTGCGATCGGCGGTGCGGTGGTGCTGTCCTACCCCGAGACGGGGGTGACCTGCACCGTGACGGCGCCCCTCGGCGGTCTGGCGGAGGCGTGAGGCCGTCCCGCGCATCCACTCCGGACCGCGCGCGGTGCGCGGCGGGTCCGGTCGCACGCCCGCTCAGCCCGGATCGTCGGCGGGCTTCGGTCCGGCGGGGACGAAGAAGTCCTCCGGCGGGGCGAGGACGACGCGCCCGGCGGCGATGTCGAGCCCCGGCACGAAGGCCCGGGTGAAGGGCAGGAGCGCGGTGGCGCCGCCGGCCGCGGGGCGGATCTCCAGGAGGTCGCCGCCGCCGTAATTGGGCACGGCGACGATGGTGCCGAGCACCGCACCGGCCGCGTCGACCGCGTCGAGCCCGACAAGGTCGACGGCGAAGACCTCGTCCGCATCCTCGACCCTGCCGAGGCGGTCGCGGGGGACGTAGAGCAGGGTGCGGGCCAGGGTCTCGGCGCCGTTGCGGTCGGTCACGCCGCGGACGCGCGCGACCAGCAGGTCCGGCGCCGAGCCGGGGGCCGGACGCACGGAAACGAGCTCGATCGATCGGCCGTCCGCGGTCGTGAGCGGGCCGTAGCCGGCGATTCCCAGCGGATCACCGGTGTAGGATTTCAGCCGGACCTCGCCGGTGAGCCCGTGCGCCCGCCCGAACTCGCCCATGAGAACGAGGCTCGGATCGGCGGGCGCCGGGGCCGGCTTCGCCGGGTGGGCGGGCCGCGGCGAGGTTTTCGTCTCCGGCGCAATGGCGCCGCGGCGCGCGCCGTCGCCGCGGGAGGGGCCTGCGGGACGACGCATGGTCGAGCGCTCCTTGATCGATGACGGTCCCGATGAGAATCCGTGTCGGCGCAACGAGGCCCCCTCTCTCAGGGGGAGAGGGATGGGGTGAGGGGCGTGCCGCATCCGGTGAGTTCTCATCCCTCATCCTGTCCCTCTCCCGCTCGGGAGAGGGGACCCGCGCCTATCCGGGTCCGTTCGCAGGCCGGCCCCGTTCAGGCCGCATCCTCGGCGGGCTTGGCGGCCTTCTCCGCGCGCTTGGCGGCGCGCTCCTTGGCCTTGTCACCGGGCTCGGCCTTCTGCGGGTTGTTGCGGACCGGGCGCTTGGCCAAGCCCGCGGCGTCGAGGAAGCGCAGCACCCGGTCGGTCGGCTGCGCGCCCTTGGCGAGCCACGCGGTGATCTTCTCGCCTTCGAGCACGATGCGGGCCGGGTCGTCCTTGGCCTTCATCGGGTCGTAGGCGCCGACCTTCTCGATGAAGCGGCCGTCGCGGGGTGCGCGGGCGTCGGCGACGACGATGCGGTAGTACGGGCGCTTCTTGGCGCCGCCACGGGTGAGACGGATTTTCAACGACATGGTCTGTTCCTGAGTGTTGATGGGGATGAGGCGAATGGCGAATGGAAAGTGGCGAATGGAAAGACCGGAGCCTTCCCTACTCGCCATTCGCCATTCGCCATTCGCTCAAGTCACTTCTTCTTCCCGAACGGGAAACCGCCGAGCCCCGGGAGGCCCGGCCCCTTCGGTCCGCCGAGACCCGGAAGGCTCGGCATCTTCCCGCCGCCGCCGAGACCCGGCGGCATCGCCGGCAGCTTGCCGCCGAACTGCTTCTCGAGCTGCGCGATCTGCTCCGGCGTCGGCTCGGGCATCCCCGGCGGCAGACCCGGCATGCCTCCAGGCGTGCCGCCGCCGAGCCCGAACATGCTTCCCAGCGCCTGCCCGATGCCGCGTTTCCCTGAGCCCATTGCCTTCATCATGTCGGCCATGGTCCGGTGCATCTTCAAAAGCTTGTTCAGCTCCTCGACCTTGGTGCCGGAGCCCGCCGCGATCCGCTTCTTGCGGCTGTTCTTGAGGATGTCGGGGTTGCGGCGTTCCTGGGCGGTCATCGACGAGATGATCGCGCGCTGACGCCGGAACATCTTTTCGTCGAGCTTGGCGCCCTCGACCTGCTTCTTCATCGCGCCCATGCCGGGCAGCATGCCCATCAGGCCACCGATCCCGCCCATCTTCTCCATCTGGGCAAGCTGCATCGACAGGTCGTCGAGGTCGAACTTGCCGCGGCGCATCTTCTCCGCGGTGCGGAGCGCCTGCTCGTGGTCGATGGTCTCGGCGGCCTTCTCCACGAGCGAGACGATGTCGCCCATGCCGAGGATGCGGTTGGCCACGCGCGCGGGGTGGAACTCCTCCAGCGCGTCGACCTTCTCGCCGGTGCCGACGAGCTTGATCGGCTTGCCCGTCACCGCCCGCATCGAGAGCGCCGCGCCGCCGCGGCTGTCGCCGTCCATGCGGGTCAGCACGATGCCGGTGACGCCGAGGCGCTGGTCGAAGGCGCGCGCGGTGTTGACCGCGTCCTGACCGGTGAGCGCGTCGGCCACCAGCAGCACCTCGTGGGGCTTGGCCGCCGCCTTGACCTCGGCGGCCTCCGCCATCAGCGCCTCGTCGACCGTGGTGCGGCCGGCGGTGTCGAGCATCACCACGTCGAAGCCGCCGAGCCGGGCGGCGTCCATGGCGCGGCGGGCGATCTGCACCGCCGACTGGCCGGCCACGATCGGCAGGCATTCCACGCCCACCTGCTTGGCGAGGATCGCCAGTTGCTCCATCGCCGCAGGCCGCCGGGTGTCGAGCGAGGCGAGCAGCACCTTGCGCTTTTCGCGATCGGAGAGCCGGCGCGCGATCTTGGCGGTCGTCGTGGTTTTTCCAGAGCCCTGCAGACCCACCATCAGGATCGGCACCGGAGCCGGGGCGTTCAGGTCGATCACCGCGGCGTCGGTGCCGAGCATGGCGACGAGCTCGTCGTTGACGATCTTGACGACCATCTGGCCGGGCGTGACCGACTTGAGCACGACGGCGCCGACCGCCTTCTCGCGCACCGCCTCGGTGAAGCCGCGCACGACCTCGAGCGCCACGTCGGCCTCCAGCAGCGCGCGGCGCACCTCGCGCATGGCGGCGGTGACGTCGGCCTCGGTCAGGGCGCCGCGGCGGGTGAGGCCGGAGAGGATGCCGGACAGGCGGTCGGAGAGGCCCTCGAACATCCGGATTACTCGGCCACGCCCGAGGAGGCCGCGCGGCGCGCCTGGAGGGCATCCTCGAAGGCGCCGACCGCGCGGGCGAACTTGTCCCGGCACTCCGGATTACAGAAGCCCACCACCGCGCCGTTGTAGAGCGTCAGCGCGTCGGCCGAGACCGGACGGCCCGACCACGGGCAGGCGTCGTTCACGGCGTCCTCGATGCGCAGGGCGGCAGGCGTCATGGCTTCCTTCGTCTCGGCGTGCGTCAAGGACGGCCTGTGAGAGGCGCCAACGCCAACGCCGAGCACGCCCGAGGGCGCGCACGCGCTGTCGGGCGTTGGCCTCCGGCCTCGCGGGCCGGTCGGCTCTCGGAATCGACGATGTCGCGTCGGATCGGAGCCCGGGCGATACGGGGGGCGGCCGCGGAAGTCAAATCTTCCGGAGGACTCCGCCGGGGTTCGGACGCGGACCCGCGGGCCTCGCCTTTTGCCCATCCCCTCCCACTTCGAAGGATCAGGCATTCAGCGGAGCGGGCGCATGGCATTCGTATCGGCCACGATCATGGAGGAGGGCAAGGCCGCCAAGATGCGGGGCGAGCCCCTGTCGGCCGATCCCTACCCGGTGGGCTCCCAGGAGAGCGCGGACTGGCTCGAAGGCTACACCTTCGACGAGGCCGAGCAGAACTTCGACGAGGACGACGCCTGACCGTCCGTCCTGCCGCAAGGCCCGCAGCCCGCGGCGGATGTGCGGGAGACCAACATTCCCGCGATCGGATGAGAGCGCGGCGTTAACCTTTACCGATCGTTAAGCATGTTCCGGCTCAATCGGCCTCGATCGCTGAGGACACCTCGATGTCGGACCCTGCCCGCCACCTTCCACTCCACGAGACGGGCGGCCGCCCGACCCCGGGCCCCCTGCGCGACTGGCTTGCCGCGATGAAGGCGCACGCGCCGGCCTCCCAGGCCGAGCCCCGCCCCGAACCCAGAACGCAGCGGATCGAGACCCAGCGCGCCGAGGCGCCCCGCGCGCCCGAGCCCGCGTGGTCGCCCCGCCTCGTGCAGGCGGAGACGCCGCGCCTCAGCCCGGAGGCCGAGGACGTCTCGGAGCTGATGGCCGAGAACCTGATGCTGAAGGCCAAGCTCCGGATCGAGGCCGAGCGCTACGGCGAGTTGCAGGCGCTGCTCGCCCAGGAGATCCGCGACCTGCGCAACCACGTGCAGATCGAGATGAACGCCCTCCAGGAGATCCGGGCCGAGCGCGAGCACTTCCGCGCCGAGCGCGACCAGATCCGCGAGGAATTGGACGAGACCCGCGAGGAGCGCGACCTCTGGCGCGCCCGCACCGAGGCGCTGGCCCAGCCGCTTTTCCAGAAACGATAACCACACGGCGCGTCGAGCCCGCAGGCGGCCTCGACGCGCCGTCCCGAAACGCCGAAGGACCGCCCGATAAGGGCGGCCCTTCCATTGCCGAACCGCGGTCCGGCCGAAACTGTCCCGAGTTGGACGACTCAGATGCCCTTAGAGACAGGCACCGGAGGCGACGGTCCAGGTCCGGTAAGCCGAAGACAGCGGCTGATGACAATGAGACACTGGATCACCTCCTTTCGTTCGTTGCTGGGAGGCCGAACGTAGGAGGCTGAGCCGGCCCTGTGAAGCCCCCCGCCTGCGTTGTCTCGCCGCTGTCCGGTACGAAGGCGGCGCATGCCCGGCAAGAGGTCCCCCGGCAAGAGGTCCGCGGCTTTCCCCGCCCCACCACAGAGCGTATGAGGGCGGCCCCGAAGCCCGGCGATCCGTCCATGTCCGCCTCACCGCTCGCCGCCCTGCGCGACCCGGCCGCCGACGAGGCCCTCGACCCGGACGCAATGCGCCGGCCGCTGCCGGACGCGTGGTACTGCGTCGGGCAGGCCCGCGCCGTCTCCGGGAAGACCCTGCGGGCGGTGGAGATCAACGGCGAGCAGATCGTGCTCGGGCGGGACGCCGCAGGCAGCCTGTTCGCCCTGCGCGACCGCTGCCCGCACCGGGGCATGGCCCTGTCGAAGGGCCGCTTCGACGGCGCCGCGCTGACCTGTCCTTTCCACGGCTGGCGCTTCTCGACCGACGGGCGCTGCCGCGACGTGCCGACGCTGTCCTCGCACGATGCCGCCGACTTCTCGAAGATCGCCGTCCAGCGCTTCCCCGTGCGCGAGAGCGCCGGCTTCGTCTGGCTGAACCCCAACCTCGGGGCTCCGGGCGAGGTCGCCGCGGTGCCGGAGCTCGACTTCGCGCCGCTCGGCGCGCTGGTGGTGGAACTGGTGGTCAAGGCCTCGTTCGACCTGACGACGCTCAGCCTCGTCGATCCCGGCCACGTCGCCTTCGTCCATGATTCTTGGTGGTTCCGCCCCTCCAAGGATCTGCGCGAGAAGCGCAAGACCTTCCGGCCGGTGCCGCACGGCTTCACCATGTCGAGCCACGCGACCACCACGAGCTCGCCGGTCTACCGGCTGCTCGGCGGCGCGCCCGAGGTCGAGATCGAGTTCCGCCTGCCCGGCATGCGCCTGGAGCGGATCACGGCGGGCGCGCGACGGCTGGCGAACTACACCTTCGCGACGCCGCTGACCGCCGACCGCACGATGCTCACCAACGCGCTGTACTGGAACATCCCCGGCCTCAACCTGCTCAAGCCCATCGCCCGCCCGCTGATGCGCCAGTTCCTCACCCAGGACCAGCAGGTGCTCCAGCACGCGCAAGGAGGCCTCGACCGGAAACCCACCATGGTGCTGTTCGGGCAGGGCGACCTGCCCTCGCAATGGTATTTTCGCCTGAAGCGCGAGGCGCTGGAGGCGGCGCGCGCCGGGCGCCCGTTCGAGAACCCGCTGGAGACGCGGGAGCTGCGCTGGCGCTCGTGAGGGCGGGGCGGGTGCAGGCGGGGCGCAGCCCTATCCCGGCGCGGCGCGCGTCGCCTCGTCCTTGCACGGCCTGATCGCGCCCGGGTCCGGCCGCGCGTCAGGTGCGGGCGCCTCGAAGATCGCGAGGTAGCCCACGCCACCGTCGAGCACCGAGAACCCGGTCTCGCGGTAGCCCGCCGCGGAGAGTTCGCAGCGCAGGAGCTTGGGCGGCGTGCCGTGGCGGGAGGGGATGTCGTCGGCGTCGACGATGCCGACCCGGCCGCCGGGCTTCATCGCGGCGGCGAGGTTGTGCAGCAGGCCGAAGGGCTGCGTGATCTCGTGGTACATGTGCACCAGGATCGCGGCATCCACGGACGCCGGCACCAGCCGCGGATCGTGCGGCTCGCCGCGCACGACGGTGACGTTGGAAAGCCCCGCCCGGCGCAGGCGCCGCTCCAGGTCAGCGAGGTAGAGGGGCATCACGTCCTCGGCGAGCACGCGGCCCCGAGGGCCGACGACGGGACTCAGCCGGGTCACGTAGTAGCCGCTGCCGGCGCCGACGTCGGCGACCGTCTGGCCGGCGGTGAACCGCATCAGCCGCGCCACCTGCCCGAACTCGTCGGCCTTCTCGCGGTCCCGCTCCAGCGCCCACTGCGCCGCGATGATCTCGGCCACCGGCCGGTCCGGCCGCGGGAAGACCGCGGCCGGGGCGCCGGGCGGCCCCAGCGGCTCGGCGGCCTGCGCGGCCGTAGCAAGGGCGAGGGCGAGAAGGGCGAGGAGCGGTCTGATCATCGAACCGCAACGCGCGGGGCGAGCCGCCGGTGCCGCGGCGTTGACCGCGCAGGCCCGCGGGCGCCATCAAGCGGGATGACGGCACCCTTCGCGCCCTGGCGGGCGACGATCCTCACCCTCTATCCCGAGATGTTCCCGGGGCCCCTCGGCCTGTCGCTCGCAGGGACTGCGCTCGCGCGCGGGGCGTGGGGTCTGGAGGCCCGCGACATCCGCGAGCACGGGATCGGCCGCCACCGCAGCGTCGACGACACCCCGGCGGGCGGCGGCGCCGGCATGGTGCTGCGCTGCGACGTGCTCGCGGCCGCGATCGACGCCGCCGCGCCGGTGAACGACCCGCGCCCCCGCCTGCTGATGTCGCCCCGCGGAAAACCGCTGACGCAGGCGCGGGTGCGGAGCTTGAGCGCGGGCCCCGGCGTCATGATCGTGTGCGGCCGGTTCGAGGGGGTCGACGAGCGGGTGATCGCGGGGCGGACCCTGGAGGAGGTCTCGATCGGCGACTACGTGCTCTCGGGGGGCGAGATCGCCGCGATCACCCTGGTCGACGCCTGCGTGCGGCTGCTGCCGGGCGTCATGGGCCACGCGGCCTCGGGGACCGAGGAGAGCTTCGAGGGCGCGTCCCTCGAATACCCGCACTACACGCGGCCGCGCGACTGGGAGGGCCGGGCGATCCCGGCGGTGCTCACCGGCGGCGACCACGGCGCCGTCGCCCGCTGGCGCCGGGCGGAATCGGAGCGGATCACCCTTGAGCGCCGGCCGG
Source organism: uncultured Methylobacterium sp. (assembly GCF_964242245.1). NCBI lineage: Bacteria > Pseudomonadati > Pseudomonadota > Alphaproteobacteria > Hyphomicrobiales > Methylobacteriaceae > Methylobacterium > uncultured Methylobacterium sp. Next base: position 18,618 of record NZ_CAXTBY010000034.1, read on the forward strand.
ACCTGATCGCGCGGGCCGCGCGAGACGAGGACGGGGACGGCGGGGGCGAGGAAACGCGGCGCTGATCGGCGGGCCCTTGCGCCCCCGCCCGGATCGGCGCATGGGCCGCCCCGGGACACGCCTCCCCGACGAGGTGCGCCCATCTGCAAGGATGGATGAGGATGACGAGCCGACCCGCCGCGCGTCCCCGAAGGCCCAACTTCTCCTCCGGCCCCTGCGCCAAGCGCCCCGGCTGGACCCCCGCGGCGCTCGAAGGCGCCGCGCTCGGGCGCTCGCACCGCTCCGCCGCCGGCAGGGCCAAGCTCCGCCGGGCGATCGACCTGACGCGCGAGGTCCTGCGGGTGCCGGCCGACCACCGCATCGGCATTGTCCCGGCCTCCGACACGGGCGCCGTCGAGATGGCGATGTGGACGATGCTGGGCCCCCGGACGGTGGAGGTCGCGGCCTGGGAGGCGTTCGGCTCCGAGTGGGTCGCGGACGCGCTGAACCAGCTCAGGATCAGCCCCCGCATCCACCGGGCGCCCTACGGCGCCCTGCCGGACCTGTCGGCGATCGACACGCGGCACAACGACGTGGTCTTCACCTGGAACGGCACCGCCGCAGGGGTGCGGGTGCCGAACGGCGACTGGATCGCCGCCGACCGCGAGGGGCTCACGATCTGCGACGCGACCTCGGCCGCCTTCGCGCAACCGCTCGACTGGCGGAAGCTCGATGTCGTGACGTTCTCCTGGCAGAAGGTGATGGGCGGCGAGGCCGCGCACGGGATGCTGGTGCTCTCGCCCCGCGCCGTCGCGCGCCTGGAGAGCCACGTGCCCGCGTGGCCCGTGCCGAAGGTGTTCCGCCTCACCAGGGGGGCCAAGCTCATCGAGGGGATCTTCTCCGGCGAGACCATCAACACGCCCTCGATGCTCGCGGTCGAGGACTACCTCGATGCGCTCGGGTGGGCACAATCGCTGGGCGGCCTCGACGCCCTGCACGCGCGGGCGGACGGCAACGCGCGGGTCATCCACGACTGGGCGGCGCGAACCCCTTGGATCGCCAACCTCGCCGTCGATCCGGCGACCTACTCCAACACCGGCGTGTGCCTCGTGATCGCGGACCCGGACGTGCTCGCGCGGGGCGATGCGGCGGTCGAGGCAGTGGCCAAGGGCATCGTCGCGACGCTCGCGGACGAGGGCGTGGCCCTGGACATCGGCGCCTACCGCGACGCGCCGGCCGGCCTGCGCATCTGGTGCGGCGGCACGGTGGAGCGGGCCGACCTCGAAGCGCTGACGCCGTGGCTGGATTGGGCGTTCGCGGCCGAGACGGCGAAGCTGACGCGGGCCGCCTGACCGGCGCCGTCCGTCTCGACCGCATCCTCAAGTCGTACCGGTCCGAGGAGCGCCCGGACCGGTCGGGACGGCGTGACGGGACCGCGCGACACGCGGGTCAGCCGAAGGTGCCGAGCTTCTCGTAGTGCTCGGCCAGCAGGTAGTAGAACGTCAGGCGCGACTTCGAGCGGGAGGCCTTCATCGTCGTGCACACCGCCTTGATCGCGGTGTCGAGATCATCGCCGGTCAGGCCGAGCTTCTTCTTCAGGAAATTCTCGCGCACCCGGTCCAGTTCGAGCTTGTCGGAGCAGGCGACGTACTTGGTGTCGGGCTTGGACATAACCAGGCGGTAGGTCTTGGCGAGGCCGGTGACGGCCGCCTCGTTCACCGGCTTCCTGGCGTACTTGGTCACGTCCGCGAGATGGTCGCTCATCGTTCCGCTCCCTCGCAGTCCGGGGTCGGAGGGACCGGGCGCCGCTGCGAGCCGCTCACCCGAGGTCCGGCCGCGGGCCTCGCCGCCGGGCGAGACCCGAGTCGACGCGAACCGTCGTCGGCCGGTGGCAGCATAGCCTGAGCCGGCGGGATTTCGCGATCATCGGATCGCGCCTTCCACAAGCAATCGATGGATCGGGACTTCGACGGACACTGACGTTTCGGCGTCCGAACACCGTTCGCGATCAGCGAAGGGACGCCGCGAACCGCGAGGAGCGGCGACGCAGGCTGCGCCGCCGCCCCTCTCGAAGGCCGGAAGATCGGCCCCCGTCGAGGCCGGGTTCGGAACGGATCAGAACGTGATGCCCGTCTCGACCATGTAGCGCTCCTGCGACGTCCTGGTCCCGGAGCGGCCGAAGCCCAGGCCGGGCGTGATGTCGTAGAGCTGCACGGTCGAGAACTCGCCGCGGATGAAGTACCGGTCGAAGGTGAAGGTCGGCGTGACCGTGAAGGAGAGCGCCTCGCTACCGGGGCCGTAGAGGACGGAGGTCTGACCGAACGGGTTGAAGCGGCTTCCGCTCTGCGCGATGTACTCGAAGCGGCCGGCCAGAGCGAAGTTGTCGGTGAACGCGTAGCTCGCGAGGATCGCGCCGCCGAAGGTTTCGGCTCCGGCGAGGCCGAGCGCGGCGTTGGTGTCGACGTTGGTGTATTGGACGTACGGCGTCACGATCCAGGGGCCGGCGGAGTAGGTGTAGTTGGCGCTGACGATGCTGCTGTTCTGGAACGACAGGGGGGTCGCGTACTGGAAGCGCAGGCTGCGCAGGCTGGAATTGAACTCGCTGAAATGCGTGCCGCCGTTGATGCCGACCGTGTTGGCGTCGTCGATCTTGTAGGTGACGGCGCCGGTGACCCAGTTGATCTCGCCGGAGAAGAACCCGTCGGTGGCGGCCACCGACACCGACCACGGACCGTTGGCCCAGTTGACCTGCACGCCCTGGTTGATGAGGTTCTCCTGGTTGAACACCAGGCCGCGGGAGATGTTCAGGTTCTGGAAGGTGAAGGGCAGCTCCGAGCCGATCAGGGTCGGCATGCGCCCGCCCTGGATCGACCAGTCGTCGTTGATCTGGTACTTGCCGAACGCGATCGGGACGGGGGTGAAGAGCAGGTCGGTCTGATCGAAGGTGCTGTAGACCGGCAGGCCGAGGCCCGGGATCGTGTAGGCGCCGACCGCCACGTAGAACTGGAACGGGCCGTCGGCCTTCTGGATGAAGCCCTGGATGTTCGAGAAGTCGACCCGCGCGGCGCGGTCGCTGGGGAGCGGGGCCGCCGAGAACGGGAACTGGTTGGTCTGATAGTACGCGTAGCCGGTCACCACGCCGCCGACGTAGATCTCGCCGATGCCGGCGATGGTGAAGCAGGCCGGGTTCGGGTTCTGCTTGATGACGCCGCCATAGGCGGGGAAGGTGATCGCGACTTTGCAGGATTCCGGAACCGGGACCGGCGCGGGCTTGGCCGCCAGATCGGCCGCAGCAACCTGTCCGACGCAGAGGAGCGCAGCGATCGACGCCGTGGCGCCCTGCAGGAACAGCTTCAACGTCATGGCTACGAGACCCTCTTCTTACCTAAAGCTCAGGGTGCTCAATCTCACGTGATCGTGCAAAATCAATCTTGGGGCAAATGCCTATTTTGCAGGCAATTTTGACGGTACAGCGCCGTTGTCACGCCGATGTTGCGCCCGAGCCACGTTCTCGCCACCGTTCGTGCTCCGCCGCGCAACCGCCCCGCAGGTGGAAGCCCACCGGCTCCATGCTGGCGCGGGAGTCGAGAAGGGCCCCGATTCGCAAGAACCGGAGCCCCGAAGCGGCCGGTCCCGCGGGACCGGCCGACCAGTGAATGGACGATCAGTAGTTGTAGGCGCGCTCGCCGTGATCGGCGATGTCGAGGCCCTCGCGCTCCTCGTCCTGGGTCACCCGCAGACCGATCGTGACGTCGACCAGCTTGTACAGGATCGCGGAGCCGATGCCCGACCACAGCAGGGTGAGGCCCACGGCCTCGGCCTGGATGATGAACTGGCTCATCATGTCGTAGGTGCCGAGCACCATCTCGCCGGGCTTGGTGCTGTAGTCGGGGATGCCGACGCCGCCGAGCTTCGGATCGACCAGGATGCCGGTGGCCAGCGCCCCGATGATGCCGCCGATGCAGTGCACGCCGAACACGTCCAGCGAGTCGTCGTAGCCGATCGCGTTCTTCACCGTGGAGCACATGATGAAGCACACGCCGCCGGCGACGAGGCCCAGCACGATCGAGCCCATCGGGCCGGCAAAGCCCGAGGCCGGGGTGACGGCGACGAGGCCGGCAATGGCGCCCGAGACCATGCCGAGGAGCGACGGCTTGCCCTTGACCGCCCACTCGACGAACAGCCAGGAGACCGCCGCCGCCGCGGTGGCGACGAAGGTGTTGATCATGGCGAGCGCCGTGGTGCCGTTCGACTCGAGGTTGGAGCCGGCGTTGAAGCCGAACCAGCCGACCCAGAGCAGCGAGGCGCCGATCATGGTCATGGTGAGCGAGTGCGGGGCGAGGAGATCGCGGCCGTAGCCGATGCGCTTGCCGAGGATCAGGCAGCCGACGAAGCCGGCGATGCCCGCGTTGATGTGCACCACCGTGCCGCCAGCGAAGTCGAGCGCGCCCTTCTTGAACAGGAAGCCCGCGTCGGCGTTGACGGCGTCGAGCGCGTCCTGGGCCGTCTTCTTGGCGGCGTCGTCGGTGGCCGCGGCCAGCGCCTTGGCGGCGTTGCCGACCGCGTCGGGCCCGCCCCAGTACCAAACCATGTGCGCCATCGGGAAGTAGATCAGCGTGACCCAGAGGATCGTGAACACCACGAGCGCCGAGAACTTCATCCGCTCGGCAAACGCGCCGACGATGAGCGCCGGGGTGATCATCGCAAACGTCATCTGGAAGCAGATGTAGGCGTATTCGGGGATGACGACGCCGTTGGAGAAGGTCGCGGCCACCGAGGTGGGATCGACGCCCTTGAGGAAGGCCTTGGAGAAGCCGCCGATGAAGTCGTTGATGCCGCCGCCGTTGGTGAAGGCGAGGCTGTAGCCGTAGAACACCCACAGCAGGCAGACGATCGAGGCGATACCGAAGACCTGGGTCAGCACCGAAAGCATGTTCTTGGTGCGCACGAGGCCGCCGTAGAACAGCGCCAGACCCGGCACGGTCATCATCAGCACGAGGGTCGAGGAGATCAGCATCCAGGCGGTGTCGCCCTTGTTGGGCACGGCAGCGGCGGGTGCCGCCGCAGCTTCCGGCGCGGGCGACTGTGCGAGGGACGGCTCGATGAGGACGAGGGCCAGCGCCGCGCCTCCCAGTCCGAGCGCGAGGGTGTTGCGAAGTTTCATGGACACGAGACTCCCGGTCGCGATGCGAGTTTCTGGGTGTTGGGGACAGGGTGGAAGGGTCGTGCCGGAGCCGGCGCGCCGGCCCCGTCGATGGCCTAGAGAGCGTCGGCGTCGGTCTCGCCGGTGCGGATGCGGACGGCCTTCTCCAGCGGCATCACGAAGATCTTGCCGTCGCCGATCTGGCCGGTGCGGGCCGCGCCCGCGATGGCGTCGATGACGGTGCTGGTGAGGTCTGCGGCGACCGCGACCTCGATCTTCAGCTTGGGCAGGAAACTCACGGCGTACTCGGCGCCGCGGTAGATCTCGGTGTGGCCCTTCTGGCGGCCGTAACCCTTGACCTCGGTCACCGTCAGGCCGTGCACGCCGATGCCGGTCAAGGCGTCGCGCACCTCTTCCAGCTTGAACGGCTTGATGATGGCCATCACGATCTTCATGGGCGGCGCTTCCCTGTCGTCCGTGGAACCCGCTTGCCGGCGCCGCTGCTCTGCGCGGGTGCTCCGGTGCGGGATGTCGGCGCGGATCGGAATGATCCCGCGTTCGCGGAGCGCTCATTCAAGGACTATGCCAGCATCGCCATTTTTGGGAACCTTTTCGCCGGACGGCTTCTGGCTAATCCGTGATCATTTTCGGGCGCCTGAGCGGGCATGTGCCGAGCAATGAAGCCTATAAGACGCGCAAAATGCATCATGAAGAAACAAAAGCTTGCTCGGCGAGCGCGCGTCACGGTTGCGCCGCGCTAAGCCGATCGCGGCCGGATCAGTCCCTCCTGGGCAACCGAAGCCACCAGCGTCCCGTCGCGCGAGAAGATCTGGCCGCGGGCGAAGCCCCGGGCGAAGCCGGAATTCGGACTGTCCTGGGCGTAGAGCAGCCAGTCGTCGGCCCGGAACGAGCGATGGAACCACAGGGCGTGGTCGAGGCTCGCCGACTGGATATCGGGGTCGAACACCGAGCGACCGTGGGCGATGAGCGTCGCGTCCAGCAGCGTCATGTCGGAGGCGTAGGCCAGCACCGCCTGATGGATCGCGGGATCGTCGGGCAGGGCGGCGGCGGCGCGCAGCCAGACGTTGCAGAGCGGCGCCTGCGGGCCGCCGTCCAGGTAGCGCCGCAGATCCACGGGCTTCAGTTCGATCGGGCGCGGGCGGCCGAAGTAGCCGGCCACCGCCGCCGGGATGCCGGGCACGCCCCGGGCGAGCAGGTCCCGCGTGTCGGGCAGCGTCTCGGGGTCGGGGGCGAACGGCATCGCCGCCTGGTGCGCGTATCCGTCCTCCACCGCCTGATAGGAGATCGTGCTCGCGAAGATCGCGCGGCCGTGCTGAATCGCCTTGACCCGGCGGGTGGTGAAGCTGCGTCCGTCGCGGATGCGCTCGACCTCGTAGACGATCGGCACGCTCGGATCGCCGCCGAGCAGGAAGTAGGCGTGCAGCGAGTGCGGCGCCCGCGCGCGCGGCACCGTGCGGGTCGCGGCGACCAGCGCCTGCGCCACCACCTGCCCGCCGAACACCCGCTTCCAGCCGCCGCGCGGGCTGAACCCGCGGAACAGGTCGGTCTCAAGGCGTTCGAGGTCCAGGAGGGCGAGGAGTTCGGCGACGATGTCGGTCATGGCAGGGCGGGCGCTGTCCGGGGCGGGTGCGGTCGTCGGGCCGGCCGCGACCCGTTCGACATAGCACCAGCGCCGCGGCATTTCATGCGCAGGCCGCGGGCGGCCGCCGCGCGTTGTCCCCGGGCGCAGCGGACGGCACGGCAGCGCCGTGGCGGGACGTCCGAGCGCCGCGACACGGGACGAGGCGACGATGACAGGTTCGACGGCCCGTTCGGGCAGGCGCAGCCTCCTGCTGGCGGGCGCGGGCATCCCGGGGCTCGCCCTCGCCCTCGCGCTCGCCCAGGCGCACGGCGCGGCGCTCGCACTCACCCTGTGCGATCCCGGCCTGCCGGAGGTCGCGGCCCGGCAGCGGGGCCGGGCCTTCGCGATCGCCGCGGGCGGGCGGCGGATGCTGGAGCGTCTCGGCGTCTGGAACCGGCTCGGGGCGGCGGCGCAGCCGATCACCGCGATGGTGATCAGCGACAGCCGGCTCGCCGACCCGGTGCGCCCGGTCTTCCTCACCTTCGCGCAGGACGCGCGGGACGCGGGCGGTCCCTTCGCCCACATGGTCGAGGCGCAGGCGCTGGTCGAGGCGCTGCTGAGCGCCTGCCGGGCGGCCGGCGTGGTGCTCGAGCCCGTCGGCATCGCCCGCGCCCTGCCCGAGGGCGGCGCGATCCGGGCCGTCCTCGCGGACGGGCGCAGCCTCCCGGCCGCGCTCCTCGTCGCGGCGGACGGCGCGCGCTCGCGGCTGCGAGAGGCCGCGGGCATCGGCTGGGTCGGCCGGTCGTACCCGCAATCCGGCATCGTCGCCACGATCGGCCACGCGCATCCGCACGGGGGCCGCGCCACGGAGCACTTCCTGCCTAGCGGCCCCTTCGCGATCCTGCCGCTCTCGGATGGGGCGCAGGGACACCGCTCCTCGATCGTCTGGACCGAGCGGACGGAGAGCGTGGCGAGGCTGACCGACGGCGGCCCGGACGCGATCCTCGCCGAGATCGAGCGGCGCTTCACGCCCAGTCTCGGCCGGCTGCGGCTGGAGCACGGCCCCACCGCCCACCCGCTCACCCTCGGCATCGCCCGCAGCTTCCGCGCCGACCGCCTCGCGCTCCTGGGAGACGCGGCCCACGTCATCCACCCGATCGCCGGGCAGGGGCTGAACCTCGGGCTCGCCGACGCCGCCGCGCTCGCGGAGGCCGTCACCGGGGCGCTGCGGCTCGGCCTCGATCCGGGCTCGGAGGACGTGCTGCGCGCCTACGAGCGCGCCCGCCGCTTCGACACCCTGGCGATGGCGGCCGCCACCGACGGGCTCAACCGCTTGTTCTCCAACGACGCCCTGCCGCTGCGGCTCGCCCGCGACCTCGGCCTCGGCCTCGTCGACCGGCTGCCCGGCCTCAAGCGGTTCTTCGTCGGCGAAGCCGCCGCCGCGCGCGGGGCGCAGCCGCGGCTGATGCGGGGGGAGGCGCTCTGAGGTCGTCCCCGCGGCAGCCGACCGATTGCGCCGCCCGGCTCGCGCGGCGCTACGCCTTGGCCTTCCCGGCGCGCTCGATGCTTTCGAGGATCAGGCGGTGGGCCTCGACCTTGTCGCCCCAGCGCACGATCTTGACCCACTTGCCGGGCTCCAGATCCTTGTAGTGCTCGAAGAAGTGCTGGATCTGGTGGATGGTGATGTCGGGCAGGTCGGTGTGGTTCTCGATGCGGTCGTAGCGCATCGTCAGGTGGCGCGAGGGCACGGCGATGATCTTCTCGTCCTCGCCGGCATTGTCCTCCATCACCAGGACGCCCACCGGGCGCACGCTCATGATCGCGCCGGGCGCGACCGCGCGGGTGTTGGCGACCAGCACGTCGCAGGGGTCGCCGTCGCCCGACAGCGTGTGCGGGATGAAGCCGTAATTCCCAGGGTAGACCATCGAGGTGTAGAGGAACCGGTCGACGACGAGCGCGCCGGCCTCCTTGTCCATCTCGTACTTGATCGGCTCGCCGCCGAGCGGCACCTCGATGATGACGTTGACGTCGTGCGGCGGGTTCTTGCCGAGCGAAATGTTGTCGATGATCATGGCGTTTGCGTCCCGGACGACGGGGTTCCACCCCGTTCGGCCGGTCTCATAGAGGCGTTGCGGCGTCAAGCAAATCTGCGCGGGCGGGCGCGCACGACGTTTCGCGGGAAGCGTCAGCCGAACACGTAGCCGACCTTCGGCAGCGGCACGCCGGCGACCCGGTCGAGGGTGCGCGGGCCGGGCCGGCCGCCGAGGCCCTCGTAGAAGCCGGCCGCCCGGGCGTTGTCCTCCAGCGACCACGCGCCGATCCGGGTGAGGCCGTGGTCGGCAAGATCGTTGCGCACCGCCCGGAACAGGCGCCGCCCGAGGCCGACGCCCTGGTACTCGGGCAGGAGGTAGAGCTCGTCGATCTCGCCCTCGACGCCCAGGGTGCGGCTGCGCGCCCGGCCGTAGGCGGCGTAGCCGACGACCGTCTCGGCGATCTCGACCACCGCGACCGGCCGGCCGCGCCGCAGGGTGCCGCGCCACCACGCGCGGTCGCGCTGCGCGATCAGGCGCTCCAGGGGAACGCCGGGGATGATCCCGCGATAGGCCTCCCGCCACGCCGCATCGAACACCGCCGACAGCGCACCGGCATCCGCGCTGCGGGCCCGGCGGATGCTCGTGGTGCGCGTGCTCATGGGCAGCCCTTCCTCAGCGATTCGCAGGCGGTAACCCGCGGCGGGCCGTCAGGTTCGGCCCCGATCCGGGCGAACAGAAGGCAACGGCGCGGAACGCAAGGGTGATGCCGGAGTCCCGCCGAATTGCCCGGGTCCCGGGGCGCTGCTAGAGCCGTCCGCTGCCCGAATCCCGATAGCCCGCGGCCCTCGTGATCAACCGCTTCCTGAAGCCCGAGACCCGCTACGCGCGGCGCATGGCGCGGATCGCCCGCTTCGAGCGGCCGATCACCGGCGCGCCCGCCCGGGTGATCGCCTGGGCCAACATGCTGTTCGTCGACCACGGCATGTTCCGGATGGCCTACCTCAACCGCCACCGGGTCGGCGCGGGCGCGCTGTGGCGCTCGGCCCAGCCCGGCCCGCACCAGCTCGCCCGCTTCCGCGCCGAGGGCATCCGCACGGTGATCTCGCTCCGGGGCGGGCGCGAGCACGGCTCCTGGCCGCTCCAGCGCGAGGCCTGCGCGCGCCACGGGCTGACGCTGGTCGAGTTCGTGCTGCGCTCCCGCGAGGCCCCGGCCCGCGAGACGGTGCTGGCCGCCAAGGACTTCTTCGCCGGCGTCGCCTACCCGGCGGTGATGCACTGCAAGTCGGGCGCCGACCGGGCGGGGCTGGCCGCCGCCCTCTACCTGATCCTGCACGAGGGCCGCCCGGTGGCCGAGGCCGCCCGTCAGCTCTCGGCCCGCTACGGCCACTTCCGCTTCGCCAAGACCGGTATCCTCGACGCGTTCTTCGCCCGCTACGCCGTCGAGGGCGAGGCGCGGGGGCTCGACTTCCTGACCTGGGTCGAGACGGTCTACGACCCGGAGGCGTTGAAGCGCGATTTCCGGCCGGGGTTCTGGTCGGATGTCTTTGTGGATCGGGTGATCAAGCGGGAGTAGTGCAGCCCGACTGCCGGCTCATGACGGTTTCCGGCTGATCGGTTCGGCTGCGTGCGCTCCCTCCCCCCTCTGCGGGGGAGGGTGGCCCTCGCGTGAGCGAGGGTCGGGGGAGAGGAGCGCCCTTTACGGATAGGTCGCCCCCCTCTCCCGACTTAGCTCGCGGGCCACCCGCTCCCCACCCAAGTCGGGCTTGCCCGACTTGGGCATCCAAGACTTGGGCATCCGAAGTGCGCATCTCGGGCAAGCCCGAGATGCGTTGGGGACAGGGGAGGACGCGCGGATGACGGGAGGCGAGGCCCGGGAACCGATCAACCGGGAACGGTATGAGACGAGCCATGAGAAAGGCGTGGGTCACTTCTCCTCCTGGGAGAGGGGGCCGCGCTGCGCTCCGGTGATCGCTGGAAGAAAGCCATCTACTCCGCCGCCAACCGTGCCGCGTCCCGAAACGGATGCGCCGGGTACGTCCCGATGATCCGCAGCTCCCGCGAAAAATAGGCGAGCTCGTCGAGCGCCCGGGCGAGCCCCGGCTCGTCGGGGTGGCCGTCGACCTCGGCGTAGAACTGCGTGGCGGTGAACTGCCCCTCGACCATGTAGCTCTCGAGCTTCGACATGTTGACGCCGTTCGTCGCGAAGCCGCCGAGCGCCTTGTAGAGGGCCGCCGGGATGTTGCGCACCCGGAAGACGAAGCTCGTCACCATCGGGGCCGCGCCGGCCGAGACCGGCACGGCGTCGGGCCGGAACACCACGAAGCGGGTGGTGTTGTGGGCCTCGTCCTCGACGTCGCGGGCGAGGATGTCGAGGCCGTAGACCTCGGCCGCCAGCGCCGGCGCCAGCGCCGCGCGGGTCGGGTCGCCGCCTTCGGCCACCTCGCGGGCCGCGCCCGCGGTGTCGCCGGCGACCAGCGCTCGGAGGCCGAGACGGCGGATGATGCGGCGGCACTGGCCCAGCGCGTGGACGTGGCTGTGGACGCTCCGCAACTCCTCGATCCGCGTGCCGGGCAGCACCATGAGCTGGAAGTGGACCGGCAGGAAGTGCTCGGCGACGATGCGGAGCGCCGAGGTCGGGATCAGGTGGTGGATGTCGGCGACGCGCCCCGCGATCGAGTTCTCGATCGGAATCATCGCGGCGTGCGCCCGGCCCTCGCTCACCGCCGCGAAGGCGTCCTCGAAGGTCGGGCAGGGCAGCGGCGTCCAGTCCGGGTAGGCCTGCGCGCAGATGATGTGCGAGTTGGCGCCGGGCTCGCCCTGGTAGCTGATGGTGTTCTGCGTCATCGCGCGATCAGTTCAGGCGTCGGGCCGAGAGGAGGGCGCGGGCGCGCTCCAGGTCGGCCGGCGTGTCGACGCCGAGCGGCAGGTCGTCGACGATCGCCGCGTCGATGCGCATCCCGGCCTCGAGGGCGCGGAGCTGCTCCAGCTTCTCGCGCAGCTCCAGCTCGCCCGGCGGCAGCGCCATGAAGCGGGCCAGCGCCCGGCGGCGGTAGGCGTAGAGGCCGATGTGGTGGAACAGCGGCCCCGCGCCCCACGGGGCACGGGCGCGGGTGAAGTACAGGGCGCGCAGCCGCTCGGGCCCGGCCCGGTGGCCGACGAGCTTGACCACGTTCGGGTCGTCGGCCTCCGCAGGCTCCGTGATCGGCGCGCACAGGGTCGCGATGTCCACGGTCCGGTCGGCGAGCAGCGCGACCGCGGCGCCGATCGCGCGCGGGTCGATCGTCGGCAGGTCGCCCTGCACGTTGACGACGACGTCGTGGTTCCCCTGCGGATCGACGATCTCCAGGGCCTCGGCGAGGCGGTCGGAGCCGGAGGGGTGGTCGGCCCGCGTCATCACCGCGACGCCGCCCACGGCCTCGACCACCGCGGCGATCTCGGTGGAATCCGTCGCGACCACCACCGGGCCGAGGCCGGCCGCGACCGCGCGGCGCCAGACGTGGACGATCATCGCCTCGCCCGCGATGAGCGCCAGCGGCTTGTTCGGCAGCCGCGTGGCGGCGAGCCGGGCCGGGATCAGGACGAGGGGGTCGGACATCGGGGCAGGGTCTGCCGGGGCGGGAAGCGGCTTGCAGCCGCGGGCGGGTGCTTAACAGGCGGTCGCCAGGTTGTCATTGGGCACCCGCTCGACTGCCCCAGCCCGCAGGACCCGGGGCGTCTGCGACCAATCGGATGCCGGCTGCGCCTGACTGCGCCATTGTCAAGATCGGCCCGGAGCGGCTAAGGCAGCCTCGAAATCTTCCAATGTCCGGCGCCCGGGTGCCGGCCATCGCCTTGCGCCGCCGCCCCGCGGCGCGACCGGAGTGTGAGAGAGCATGGACGCGTTCGAGCTGAACAAGGTGGCCGGCGCGGTCCTCGGCGTCCTGCTGTTCGCGGTCGGATCGGGATTCGTCGCCGAACTCATCTACCACCCGAAGCCCGCCGGCACCGCCGGCTACGACCTGCCCGAGGCCAAGGAGGAGGCCGCAGCGGCCCCCGAGGCGGCCAAGGTCGAGCCGATCGCGGTGCGGCTCGCCAGCGCCAACATCGAGAAGGGCCAGGGCGGCATCAAGGCGTGCCAAGCCTGCCACAACTTCGAGAAGGGCGGCCCGAACAAGGTCGGGCCCAACCTCTACAACGTCGTCGAGCGCAAGAAGGGCTCGCACGAGGGCTTCGAGTACTCGGCCGGGATGAAGGAGAAGGGTGGCGACTGGTCCTACGCCGACCTCGACGGGTTCCTCGAGAGCCCGAAGACCTACGTGAAGGGCACCAAGATGGCCTATGCCGGGATCAGCGCGCCGCAGGAGCGCGGCAACGTCATCGCCTACCTGCGCACCCTGTCCGAGGCGCCCAAGCCGCTCCCGGCCGTCGAGAAGGCGGCCGACGCCAAGCCCGCCGCGGAGGCCGCGCCTGCCGCGCCGGCCAAGCCCGCGGACACGCCCACCTCCGAGAAGCCGGCGGCCGGCAAGGCGACGGAGGGCAAGGACAGCCCGGCCAAGCCCGCCGACATCAACGCCCCGGGCGTCAAGCCCGTCACCGAGAAGCCGGCCGGCGCGCCCGCGCCCGCCACCAGCAACGAGAACCGCAACGCCGTCGAACAGAAATCGCCGGCCGCGAGCAGCGGCCCGTCGAGCACCACCTCCTCGGCGACGCCGGCGGCCCCGCCGGAGGCCGCCACCGTGGACGCGCCGGCCAGGGCCGATCCCGCCGCCGAGGGAGCGGCGAAGGCGCTCGAGACGAACGGCAGCGACCAGGGCGTTCCGAACGGGAAGCCGCAGTAGAGGGGCCGTCAGCGCGCGGCGACGAAGGCCGGGCGCGACGCTCGGCCCCGGCGGGCATGCGCCGCAGGCTGTTGACCCGCGGAGCATTCGTCCGCAAACCGAGGCCACCTCGGCAGACCCCGTGCCGCCCGCGAGCCTGGGCGGCCGACGTGCGATGCGCCCGTCGCGGAGGCTCCTGCGAACAAGGACACGATCCGTGACCCTCTCGCCCCCCCCGAACTCGTTCCGCACCGGCCCCGACGAGCGCGGCCGGTTCGGCCTCTTCGGCGGCCGCTTCGTGGCCGAGACCCTGATGCCGCTGATCCTCGACCTGGAGGCCGCCTACGAGGCGGCGAAGGCCGATCCGGCCTTCCGGGCCGACATGGTTTCCTACGGCACCCACTACATCGGCCGGCCGAGCCCGCTCTACTACGCCGAGCGGCTCACCGAGCACCTGCGCGCCAAGGCGCCGGCGGGGAACGGTGCGAAGGTCTACTTCAAGCGCGAGGAGCTGAACCACACCGGCTCGCACAAGGTGAACAACGTGCTCGGGCAGATCCTGCTCGCCCGCCGCATGGGCAAGCCGCGGATCATCGCCGAGACCGGCGCCGGCCAGCACGGGGTCGCCACCGCGACGCTGTGCGCCCGCTTCGGCCTCAAGTGCGTCGTCTACATGGGCGCCGTCGACGTGGCCCGCCAAGCCCCGAACGTCTTCCGGATGAAGATGCTGGGCGCGGAGGTGATCCCGGTCGAATCCGGCACGAAGACCCTCAAGGACGCGATGAACGAGGCGCTGCGCGACTGGGTCACCAACGTCGCCGACACGTTCTACTGCATCGGCACGGTCGCCGGCCCGCACCCCTACCCGGCGATGGTGCGCGACTTCCAGTCGGTCATCGGCATCGAGACCAGGCAGCAGATGCTGGAGATGGAGGGGCGGCTCCCGGACTCCCTCATCGCCTGCATCGGCGGCGGCTCGAACGCCATGGGCCTGTTCCACCCGTTCCTCGACGACCGCGAGGTCGAGATCTTCGGGGTCGAGGCGGCGGGCCACGGCGTCGAATCCGGCCTGCACGCCGCCTCGCTCACGGGCGGAAAGCCCGGCGTGCTGCACGGCAACCGCACCTACCTGCTTCAGGATGCCGACGGCCAGATCAGCGACGCGCACTCGATCTCAGCCGGCCTCGACTATCCCGGCATCGGCCCCGAGCACGCCTGGTTGCACGAGGCCGGCCGCGTCACCTACCTCTCGGCCACCGATTCCGAGACGCTTGCAGCGTTCAAGCTCTGCTCACTGCTGGAGGGCATCATCCCGGCGCTGGAGCCGGCCCACGCGCTCGCCCGCATCCTCGACATCGCGCCGCAGAAGCCCGCCGACCACCTGATGGTGCTCAACATGTCCGGCCGCGGCGACAAGGACATCCCGCAGGTGGCGGAGATTTTTGGGACGAAGCTTTGAACGGGCGAAGACGCTCGATACGCTCCCCCGCCCGTGTGGAGGGCGTGTTTCATTTTGAAGCTTGCCCTGACGCAACCGCCGCTGCCGACCCTTTGCGGACTCCAGCATCCAGGCCACAATCTGGGTGTCGAGCCATCCTCGACGCCGGGATCGAGGTAGGGGGCAGCGTTGGTTCTTGGTCGAAGCGTGCGTCTGTACCTCGTGGACGGCTCCCCAACGGGGATCCTCACCGCCGAGATTATGAATTGGACGGGTCATGCCCTTGTGGCCCCAAGGTCCCGGCTAGGTGACGCCCTGACGCGCGATGAGCCTACTCGAACGGGCGTCTACTTCCTGGTGGGGGATGACCCTGGTCAGCCAACCAAGGCTCGCGTGTACGTTGGGGAAGGCGACAGCGTCGTCGACCGCATTAAGTCGCACTCCAAGGACCCCTCGAAGGATTTCTGGAGCCGGGTCTGCATCGTGACATCTAAGGATGCCAATCTGACCAAGGCCCACGTCCGCTACCTTGAGCACCGCTTCGTGGAGCTGACGAAGACGGCCGACCGCGCCAACATTGCGAACGGCAACGAGCCTAGCCGCAAGGCACTCCCCGAGAGCGACATCGCGGACATGGAGTTTTTCATATCCCAGGTTGAGGTAATCCTCCCGGTGGTCGGCTTTGATTTCTTGCGACCCAAGGGCAAGATCCCAGCGTCCACGAAGCCGGTGGAAGGCGCACAGGGGCCTACGCCGTCTCAGGTCGAGCTAGTGCTTACCAGCGGGAAGCATGGCTACGAGGCGCGTGCCATCGAGGTTGACGGAGAGATCACGGTCCTCAAGGGCTCAATGGCAACGACAAAGACCGATTTCTCCACCAACGGCTACGCGCCGTTGCGTGAGCAGCTCATCGGCGATGGCCGCCTTGCAACCTCTGTGGACCCTAGCTTCTTGGAGTTCACCGAGGACGTCACATTCGCCAGCGCCTCGGCCGCAGCGGCGGTGATCAAGAATAGGAACACGAACGGGCGGACCTCGTGGCGCCTCGTCAGTACGGGGCAGACCCTGAAGGACTGGCAGGACGCTCAGCTCGGCGTTTCAAGCTAAGACTCAAGATCGACTAGCCCAAGAGTGTTTACATCCATGATGATTGCTTTCGTTTAATCCGCATTGACGCTGGGACGATGGCTGACCGCGCGAAGTCCGCAAATTACCCATCGCGGACGTTCCAACCACAGTTCAACTGAGACACGATCCGTGCGGGAGAGGGGACCCGCGCCTACACCACCACCGTGATCGCCTGCGCCGCCCGCGTCAGCCCGGTGTAGAGCCACCGCGCCCGGTGCT
>NZ_CAXTBY010000035.1:0-34846 GCF_964242245.1 uncultured Methylobacterium sp.
ATCCCGAGCGCCCGCGCCTGCTCCTCACCGAGACCGGCGTCGGCTACCGCCTGCGTGCGCCCGACGAGACCCACCGTCCGTAGCCTCGACGTGCCCGGGAAAACGTGGCCAAGAAAACGTGCCCAAGAAAACGTGGCCGAAAGAAAACGTGGAAGAACCGGCGGGATCGCCGGAGCGATCCCCTCACCGGAGAAGACCCGTTGCCCGACCCGATCAGCCCTCCCGGCCCGACGCGATGACGATCGCGGATCTGCTCTCCCCCGATCACGTGCTGCAGGCTTTGCGCGGTTCCACCAAGGCGATCGTGCTGGAGGAGGTCGCGCGACGCGCGAGCGAGGCGCTCGCCCTCGACGGTCAGGGGGTCCTGTCCGCCCTGCGCCGCCGGGAGGCCCTGGGCTCGACCGGCGTCGGCGACGGTATCGCCATTCCGCACGCGCGCCTGGATCAGGTCAACCGACCCTTCGGGCTGCTGGCGCGCCTGCGCGCGCCGGTGGCGTTCGAGGCCATCGACGAGCGTCCGGTCGACATCGTCTTCCTGCTCCTCCTTCCGACCAACTCCGACGGCGCGCAACTGAATGCCCTGGCGTGCGTGTCGCGACGCCTGAGGGACGCCGAGACCGCGCGGCTCATCCGCGGCGCGCGCGACGCGTCGGCGATGTATGCCGCGATGCGCGGGGGCCACGTCGCGCAGCGCTGACGGACCGCGCGTCTCCCGGGGGGCAGAGGGCTCCGGGCGCGGCCCGGAATCCTCGCGGGCGGAGAACCGTCACATCCTGAACTCGACGCGCTCGGCCGACAGCGTGATCGCGTCCGGCCTGCGGTGCGTCTCGGCCGTCGCGTAGTGGATCGCGTCCTTGCAGCTTCGGAAGAGGCCGCCGCCGAGCCCGTGCGTCTCGACGGCGACCCAGCGCCCCTGCGGGTCCTGCCCGACGATGAAGCTGGGCCGGACATCCGGCGCGGGAGACACGATCGCGGCCGGCTGGATGGGGATCGACATGGTCTTGCAGGGGTTCCGCGCGATCCGTCATGGGACCGCAGCCTGAAGCTGAGGCCTTTGGCGTGAGGGTACGAGATGGACGCTGCAGCGATGACGTAAGGGTCTCATGAAGCTGGTCGTATCGGCGTCCCATCCGCGAGGCTGGCCTCGCTTCCAGCGCAAGGCGTCGGGCCCGGTCCGCTTCGAATGCGGGATGCACGCGCCGGATCGCGCCGATCGCGCCTACTCGACGGTCACCGACTTGGCGAGGTTGCGCGGCTGGTCGACATCCTTCCCCATGAAGACGGCGGTGTGGTAGGCCACGAGCTGGATCGGCACCGCGTAGACGATCGGCGCCACCGTCGCGTCGAGGTCGGGCATCGTCACCGTCGCCATCGTGTCGAGGCCGTGCTCGGCCGCGCCCTTGGCATCGCCGATCAGCACGATCCGGCCGCCGCGGGCGGCCACCTCCTGCATGTTCGACACGGTCTTCTCGAACACCGCGTCGTGGGGGGCGATGACGATCACCGGCACGCTCTCGTCGATCAGCGCGATCGGCCCGTGCTTGAGCTCGCCCGCCGCGTACCCTTCCGCGTGGATGTAGCTGATCTCCTTGAGCTTCAGCGCGCCCTCCAGCGCCATCGGGTAGCTGGTGCCGCGCCCGAGGTAGAGCACGTCGCGTGCCTTCGAAATCTCGCGGGCCAGCCCCTCGATCTCGCCCTCGCGCCCGAGCGCGTCGGCCATCAGGCCCGGCACGGTGATGAGCGCGTCGACGAGGCGGCGCTCTTCCCGCCCGTCGATCGTGCCCCGCGCGCGGCCCGCGGCGATGGCGAGGCAGAGCAGCACGGTGAGCTGGCAGGAGAACGCTTTGGTCGAGGCGACCCCGATCTCGGGGCCGGCCAGGGTCGGCAGCACCACGGAGGATTCCCGCGCGATCGTCGAGGTCGGCACGTTGACGACGCAGAGCGTGTGCTGCCCTTGAGACTTGGCGTAGCGGAGCGAGGCCAGCGTGTCGGCGGTCTCGCCCGATTGCGAGATGACGAGGGTCAGCCCGCCGTGCTCCAGCGGCGCCTCGCGGTAGCGCGCCTCCGAGGCCACGTCGATGTCGACGGGCAAGCGCGCGATCTGCTCGAACCAGTACCGGGCGACGAGGCCGGCATAGTAGGCGGTGCCGCAGGCGGTGATGGAGAGGCGGGTCAGCTTGGCGAAGTCGAACGGCAGGGCCTCGGGCAGCGCCACCCGGCCGGCGGCGAGGTCGACGTAGTGGCTGAGCGTGCGGCCGACCACCTCCGGCTGCTCGTGGATCTCCTTGGCCATGAAGTGGCGGTGGTTGCCCTTGTCGATCCGGTAGGCCTGCGTCGCGATCCTCTGGCGCTGCCGTTCGACGATGTTTCCATGGATATCGCGGATCTCGGCGCCCGCGCGCGAGAGCACGGCCCAGTCGCCCTCCTCCAGGTAGGTGAGCGCGTCGGTGAAGGGCGCGAGCGCGAGCGCGTCCGAGCCGAGATAGGTCTCACCCTGCCCGTATCCGACGGCGAGCGGCGCCCCGTGGCGGGCACCGATCAGCAGGTCCTCGCATCCCGCGAACAGGAAGCCCAGCGCGAAGGCGCCGCGCAGGCGCGGCAGGCATGCCGCCACCGCTTCCACCGGCCCGAGGCCCCGGTCCATGGCGTGGCTGACGAGCTGTGCCACCACCTCGGTGTCGGTCTCGCTCTCGAACCGGACGCCCGCGGCCTCCAGCTCGCGCTTCAACGCGCGGAAGTTCTCGATGATGCCGTTGTGGACCACCGCCAGCCGCTCGGTGGCGTGAGGGTGGGCGTTGGCCTCGTTCGGGCGCCCGTGCGTCGCCCAGCGGGTGTGGCCGATGCCGATCGCGCCGGCGAGCGGCTCCTCGCGCAGCCGCGCCTCCAGGTTGGCGAGCTTGCCCGAGGCCCGCCGCCGCGCCAGCCGCCCGCCTTCGAGCGTCGCGATGCCGGCCGAGTCGTAGCCGCGGTATTCCAGCCGCCGCAGGGCCTCGACCAGAGGACCCGCGACCGCTCCGCCCCCGACGATGCCGACGATGCCGCACATGATGGTTGTCTCTCGATGGCGATGCTCTGGCTCGAGCCCCGAGGCGATGCGCAAGGGGCGGACCGGCCCGCGGGAGCCTCGTCGGAGGCGTTGAAGTCCAAACGGGTTGTATCGGATCGGGACGCGGCTGTGCCAGCCCGAAGGCATATCGGCCAAGGTCTCAGGCTGCGTGCCGTAGAGGTGCCCGCACCCGCTCGGGTTCGGCTCCCATGGGCCTCTCGGCGTGCTGCGCCTCGTCCGCCCCGAACGATAGCAGACTCTCACCTTTGTTCAGGGTTTCAAGAAGCTCAGGCGAAAGGCTTTCGGAGCTAGCTTTTCTCCGAGCGAGCAGCCCGCAGTGCCGCCCGCTTGCCCGCGGCCCAGCCCGGCTTCACCGCCTGCCGTCCGCGGGCGACGGCGAGCGCACCCTCCGGCACGTCCTCGGTGATCACCGAGCCCGAGGCGACGAAGGCGCCGGCGCCGATGCTGACGGGGGCGACGAGCGCCGAATTCGAGCCGATGAAGGCGCCCGCGCCGATCGACGTGCGATGCTTGGAGACGCCGTCGTAGTTGCAGGTGATCGTGCCGGCCCCGACGTTGGCCGCCGCCCCGACCTCGGCGTCGCCGAGATAGGTCAGGTGCGCGGCCTTGGCGCCGGGGCCGAGCCGCGCGTTCTTCAACTCGACGAAGTTGCCGATCGTGGCGCCGGCCTCCAGCACCGCTCCGCCGCGCAGCCGCGCGAACGGGCCGACGCCGGCGCCCGCCTCCAGGCGCACGTCCTTGAGGTGGCAGAAGGCGTGGACGACGCAAGCCTCGTCGATCCGCACGCCGGTGTCGAACACCACGTGCGGCTCCACCAGCACGTCGCGGCCCAGGATCGTGTCGTGGCTGAGGAAGACCGTCTCGGGCGCGATCAGCGTCGCCCCGCCGAGCTGCGCGCCGCGGCGCAGGCGCGCCTGGATCGCGGCCTCGGCCACCCCGAGCTGCACCCGGTCGTTGACCCCTTGCGCCTCCTCTTCCGCCACCGGCACCACCGCGACGGGCAGGCCGTCGCCCACCGCCAGCGCCACGGCGTCGGGCAGGTAGTACTCGCCGGCCGCGTTGTCGTTGCCGATCCGCGTGAGAAGCGCCAGCGCGTGGGGGCCCGCCAGCGCCATCAGCCCGGCATTGCACAGGGTCACGCGGCGCTCCTCGGGGCTCGCGTCCTTCTCCTCGCGGATCGCGCGGACGCGCGTACCGTCCGTCAGCACCCGGCCGTAGCCGGTCGGGTGCGCGGACTCGAAGGCGAGCACGGCCACCGCGGCGCCCTCAGCCAACGGCGCCCGCAGGCGCGTCAGCGTCTCGGCCGTGATCAGCGGGGTGTCGCCGAAGGCGACGATCACGTCGTCGCCCGCGCCCAGCATGGCACGGGCCGCCAGCACCGCGTGCGCCGTGCCGAGGCGCTCGACCTGCGGGAAGACCGCCGAACCCGGCGCCTGCGCAGCGATCTCCCGGGCGACGTCGTCGCGGCCGGGCTCGGCCACCACGGCGATGCGGGCTGCACCCGCCGCCTGGACGGCGGCGAGCACGTGGCCGAGCATGCTCCGGCCGGCGAGCCGGTGCAGCACCTTCGGCAGGTCGGAACGCATCCGCGTGCCCTTGCCCGCCGCCAGCACGATCGCCGTCAGCGCCCGCGGGCAGGGATTGCTCTCAGATGGAGTCATCACGATTCCCCGGGCGCCGGTCTCCGATGGTGTGCCCGACCGCGCCGCGTCGGCGCCGGATTAGCCGATGGCGCGCGATGCGCAAAACCGGCGACGGTCGTGTCGAGCCTGAGCGCGGTTCGGCGATCAGGCACGGCAAGGATCACGCACCGCGTGGAAAACGCACGGCTCCAACGCCCTTAAGGACGGGTTCAGGCGCGGGGATGGTACATGAGGCCCGTGTAACGAACCATTTCGGGGCGTCCCGACCAGCCCCGTGCATGAAGGCGCATGACGCTGCCGACCGATCTGCCCCCCGCCGACGCCGCCCGCGATCCCGGTCTCCCCGGATCGCGGGATCACACCCGCCGCACCGTGCTGCTCGGCACCGTGGGGGGGGTGCTCGCGGGTGCCGGACTGTCCCGCGCCGACGATGCCCCTGCCCTGCCGGCCGCCGGCGCGGCCTTCGACGCGGGCACCGTGGTCGAACTCGCCCGCGCGCTGGCCAAGCGCCCGTACGCGGCGCCGCGCACCGACGATCTGCCCGCCTCGCTCAAGGCGCTCAGCCGCGAGCAGTACGGCGCCGTCCGGGTCAAGCCCGGCGCGGCGATCTGGGAGGGCGACGATCTCGGGTTCACCCTCGAACCGCTGCACCGCGGCGCGATCTTCACGGAGCGCGTCGCGCTGTTCCTGGTCGAGGACGGCCGCCTGCGCCCGGTCCCCTACGATCCGGCGCGCTTCGAGACCGGGGGCTTCGCCCTGCCCGCGTTCTCCGAGGATCCGGGCTTCTCCGGCTTCCGCCTGCGCGCCCGCTTCGCGACCGGGGCGGACCTCTCCGACTTCGCGGTGTTCCAGGGCGCCTCGTTCTTCCGGCTGGTCGCCGCGGGTCAGAACTTCGGCATCAACGCCCGTGCGCTGACGCTGCGCCCGGCCGACGACCGCGGCGAGGAATTCCCGCTGCTCCGCGCCGTCTTCATCGAGCGCCCCCTGGAGCGGCCCCCGCAAGCCCCCTCGGCCGGCGGCCCGATCGTCCTGCACGCGCTAATCGATTCCGAATCCGCCTCCGGCGCGCTGCGCATGAGCCTGACGCCCGGCACCGACGCCTCCACCGCCGAGATCACGGCGACGGTCTTCGCCCGCAAGGACATCGACCACCTGGGTCTCGGGGGCATGCAGGCGAGCTACCTGTTCGGCCCGGCGGACCGGCGCCGCGTCGACGACGCGCGGTCCGCAGCCTTCTCCGCCGACGGCCTGCAGATCCGCAACGGCGCCGGCGAGGCGATCTGGCGGCCGGTGCACAACCCCGACACCCTGCAGATCTCCTCCTTCGTCGACGCGGGACCGAAGGGGTTCGGGCTGATGCAGCGGGCGCGCGCTCGGGACGCGTTCGAGGACGACGTGCAGCACTGGGAGCGGCGCCCCTGCCTCTGGCTGGAGCCGGGGGACGATTGGGGCGCGGGCGCGGTGACCCTCCTGGAGATCCCGAGCGACTCCGAGTTCAACGAGAACGTCCTGGCGTACTGGCGCCCGAAGGCCGCGCTCGCGGCCGGGGCCGAGACGACGTTCCGCTACCGTCAGCACTGGTGCTGGCAGCCGCCGGCGCCGACCCCCGTCGCGACGGTGACGGGAACCCGCAGCGGGCGCGGCAGCTCCGGCACGCGGCGCCTGTTCCTGGTGGACTTCACCGGCGAGGGCCTCGCGGACGGGCCGCTCGACATCGCGCTCACCGCGGACCCCGGGACGATCACCCGCCAGCAGGTGTTCGGCGACCCCGAGCGCAGGACCGTGCGGGTCGCCTTCGAACTCGATCCGGGGAGCGAGCGCGCGAGCGAGCTGCGCCTCGTCCTCCGGCGCGGCGACCGTGCGGTGACCGAGACGTGGCTCTACCGCTGGACGCCCTGACGACGCCGCGCGCCCAACCCCGTCGATCCCGGCCCGTCGGGACCGGTGAGATCTGAACGAAGGATTTTCCACCATGCGCCCCGACGCTTCCGCCGCCCGCCGCCCGATCGAGCCCGTCGGCGACGCCGCCTGCGACTTCGCCGCGGCGATGCCGGCCGAGGCGCCGCTGGCGATGCCGGTCCAGGACCTCTCCGCCTGGGACCCCGCCGCCGGGCACCGGCCGGCCCGGCGCCATCCGCGTCCCTGGCTCGCCCGGCTCCTCGTCTTCGGCGGGGCGGCGCTGCTCGCGGCCTACGGCGGCCTGCAGATGTACGAGACCGTCTCGGTCTCGGGCAGCCCGACCGCCCTGCAGTCCGTCCTCGTCGCGCTGTTCCTGCTGACCTTCTCCTGGATCGCGCTGGCCTTCACCAGCGCGGTGGTGGGCTTTGCCGTGCTGCTCGCCCGCCCGCACCTGCCGCCGGTGCCGGCGCGGCTCGCCACCCGCACCGCCATCCTGATGCCGGTCTACAACGAGGGCACCGCCCGCACCTTCGCGGGGCTCGAGGCGATGCGCGAGGCCGTCGACGCCACCGGCCTCGGCGAGCGGTTCGACTGGTTCGTGCTCTCGGACTCGACCCAACCCGACGCCTGGATCGCCGAGGAGCGCGCCTTCCTGGCCCTGCGCGCCGAGCTCGGCGCGGACGCGCGCCTGTACTACCGCCACCGGCCGAAGAACCACCACCGCAAGGCCGGCAACATCGGCGACTTCGTCGCCCGCTGGGGCGCTGCCTACGACCACGTGCTGGTCCTCGACGCCGACAGCCTGATGACCGGCGAGGCCGTGGTGCGCTTGGCCGGCGCGATGGAGGCGGACCCGGATGCCGGCATCATCCAGACGCTTCCGCTCATCATCAACCGCAACACGCTGTTTGCCCGCGTGCAGCAGTTCGCCGCCCGGATCTACGGGCCGGTCATCGCCACGGGCTTGAGCCACTGGTCGGGCCGCGACGGCAACTACTGGGGCCACAACGCGATCATCCGGACGCGGGCGTTCGCCGAATCCTGCGGCCTGCCGGATCTGCCCGGCAGACCGCCCTTCGGCGGCCACGTGCTCAGCCACGACTTCGTCGAGGCGGCGCTGATGCGGCGTGCCGGCTGGGCGGTCACCATGCTGCCGACGCTGCCCGGCTCCTACGAGGAGAGTCCGCCCTCGCTGATCGACGTGGCGGTGCGCGACCGGCGCTGGGCGCAGGGCAATCTCCAGCACGCCCGGATCATCGGGGCGGCGGGCCTCAGCCTCGCCTCGCGCCAGCACTTCGCCACCGGGATCGCCGGCTACATGGCCTCGCCGTTCTGGCTGTGCCAACTCGTGGTCGGCATCGCGCTGGTGCTGCAAACGGCCTACGTCCGCCCCGAGTACTTCACCAGCGAGTTCGGGCTCTACCCCGTCTTCCCGCGCTTCGATCCGGTGCGCGCGCTCCAGCTCTTCGGGCTCACCATGGGCATCCTGCTCGCCCCGAAATTTTTGGGACTTGCCCTCGCGCTCATCGACACGCCCGTGCGCCGGGCCTGCGGCGGCGCCGGCCGGCTGGTGCTCTCCTGCCTCATCGAGATCCTGCTCTCGGCGCTCATCGCGCCGATTGCGATGCTGATCCAGTCGGGCTCGGTCTTCGGCATCCTGCTCGGCCGCGACACCGGCTGGAACCCGCAGCGGCGCGACGACGGCTCGATCCCGCTCCCCGACATCGTGCGCCGCCACCGCTGGCACACGGCCCTCGGGCTGGTCTCCGGGGTGGCCGCCTTCGCCATCGCCACCTCGCTGTTCCTGTGGATGTCGCCGACGATCCTCGGCCTCGTGCTGGCGATCCCGATCTCCTGGGCGAGCGGCCAACTGGCGCTCGGCCTCGCCCTGCGCCGCCGCGGCCTGCTGGTGACCCCGGAGGAGCGCGATCCGCCGGCCATCGCGGCCCGCGCCGGGTGCCTCGCCGCCCGCAACGCCGAGCGCGGCCTGGACGCGGCGGACGCGCTGGCCGCCCTCCACGCCGACACGGCGCTGGCCGAGGCCCACGCCCGGATGCTGCCCGCCGCTGCGCCGCGCCCGCGCGGCCGGATCGACCACGACCACGCGCTTGCCCAGGCCAAGGTCGTCGAGGCGGAGACGATCGAAGAGACCCGCGCGTGGCTCTCGCCCAAGGAGCGCATGGCCGTTCTCCACGACCGCGCCCTCCTCGACCGGCTCGCGCGCCTCGCGAACTGAACCGATCTGCCGAGCGCCCGCTCCGGTCCCGGCTGCGACCCGAACCACGGCCGCGATCCGACGAGCGGACGCGTGCCGACACATCCGGTCCTCGGCTGGGCCAGAGGGCCGGGCGCCCTGCCTCGCAAGACTTATCGACTCAGGATCTCGCCCGCGCGGAGCCACTACGGCTTCGTCCCGCCCCCCGGGATCGCCGACGCGATCAAGCCTTGCGCAGGAAAAGTCCTTGCCAAGGGCGTTGCGGCCGCTCACGCCGTGCGGCGACGTCGGAGCCGGCATCCCAGCTCATCATCCTCGTCGGTAGCCCGCGTGACGGATCGGCTCGCGCCTCCACACGCGCGGGCCGCTCAGGGGCCTGGTGGCGCTCCGAGGCTTCCGGCACAGAGGGGCGATGCCCTCGCAACCGGAGAACGATCAGATGCAGCAGGACACGCCCGACATCGACAAGGCCGCCCGCACGATCGCCGAGAACGTCTATGCGAGCTTCGCACGGATGGCGACGCGGCCGGCCGAGCCGCTGGCGGAGCAGACGGTGCTCACGCGGCTGGTCGAGGCGATCCGACCGCAGATGGGCGGCTCGGCGCAGGCCATCGTGGCCGCGGCCAACGGAGCGCTCGACGCGTGGGAGCAGCAGGACGACGCGGTACGGGGCCCGCGGGTTGAGGCGGTCGACCTCCGTGATGGAGCGGTGACGATGCGATCCGTCGAGCAAGGATAGGTGCCGTGGGTGGGCGCCCTCCGTCGACGGATCGGCTTGGCGGCGCCCGCCCGGCGCCCGATCATTCCCCGGCGTTGAAGCGGAACGCGCCCGCGCGACCAAGCCCCTGTCAGCGAGCAGGCAAGATCGACCTTCCGGAGGGAACCGCCACGCCGATGGCCAGGGTGCGGTGCGGGACGGCGCCCCCGTCCGTGGATCGCTCGCGGGCCTATGGTGGGACAACCCCTGGTTCGGATCGCTGAGCCACGCCGCGCGGATCGAACACGGATTCCGGATCGTGGCGGCCTGCGCCTCGATCGCGCCGGAACGGCTCCAACCGGATTGGGCAGCAAAAGGCCCCGCCGCGCAGCAATCCGCGGCAGGGCGACGTTCACGTTGAGCGGTGGAGGCTCAGGCTTCGTCTCGCGACGTCCGACTCATGCCCGTCGCTCGACTGACGGCGGCGGTTGGGCGGGCTTGTCGTGATTGGCTTTTAGGGTCGTGCCCGATCACGTTGGATCGGGTCACGCCTCTGGGTCCTTGTTTCGTCGCGCTCTCTGGCGACGAACGGGCGCCCACTCGAAGAGCGCTCCAGAACCTGCTGCCTTCAGTAGCCGTACGGACCGTAGCCGTAGCGGTAGATCGGCCTGCGGTAGCCGTAGCCGTAAGGACCACCGTAGTAGCCAACCGGCGCATAGCCGTAGCCGTAGCCAGGGTAATCGTAGCCGTAACCGCCGTAGAGGCCGCCGGCCGCGAGGCCCAGACCTACGCCGAGACCGAGGCCGCCAAGACCGTAGCCGTAGCCGCGGTAACCGTAGCCGCGGCCGTAGAAGCCGCGTCCGTAGCCGCCGCGAAACCCTGCGCCACGGAAACCACCGCCGAAACCACCGCCGCGGAAGCCGCCGCCACCGAAGCCGCGGGCGTCAGCGCCGGCCGGCATGAACGCCAGTGCGGCAACGAGTGCCGTCGAGGCAAGAGCAAGACGCTTCATCGAGATCATCTCCTATCCGATCAGTCCGCCGCAGAAACGCAGGGAGGAGAGAACCCGATCCCGAAGAACCGGGGCCAGATTGCCGCGGATTTGTATCATACTGTTGCTGCTAAATCCGCGCGCCCGACTACGGAGAGATGAACCGCGGCCGAGGGCCACGGAGCCGGAACGCTTGCCGGGGGGCGGGCCTGACAACGTTCCCATCTCGACGGCCGCAGTAAATGACCGTTCCGGACGGTGACCGGTTCTTGCGTCGGCCGGCTCCTGCGCCGCGGTCTCCGTGGCATCCCGCCGTCATCGGCACCGCGCTCAACCTGCCACGCTGCACCCATGCGTTGCCGGAATATCAGGAGGATGCGGGCGCCAAGATCGACGCTGCCGCGCCTCCGGCCGGAGAGACGCTTCCGCCGCGCGGGGAATTCGGCAAGTTTTGCGAGGGTTAGATATCCGTAAGCGTTATTGTCGCTATGCCGATAGGCGCGGAAGGGGGTTGGCAGCACGCATGGCTTGAGGCACAAGCCCGATAAGCTGATCGCTGCGCGAGTCATCGCGACATGGGGATGCAATGCTTGTAGGCGATGATTTCCGACCCGCGCGATCTATTATCAATCTAGCGTTGAGTGAGAACGCTTATCTGTTGTATTCGCAGTTCGGCGAAGACTTGGTTATGGATCTGATTTTTTGCGACCATCGGAAGCCGGGCTTTTATTTCGATATTGTCGCTCATGATTCTCAGCGCTTCTCTAATACGCAGCTTTCTTATAAGCGCGGCTGGCGCGCGATAAACAGAGAAGATGATAAAAATATTATTGAAGTATTTAAGCTTGCTCGCTCAGAGAATATCAGCATATCTACGCTTTTATCGCACAAGGTCGATGCCCTAAAATTCAATTGGTTCAGCGAGGCGGCTGTCAAAAGAACCTCTGACCAGAAATCGTCGAAGTATTCCTTGCAACGTCCTATAGTTTCTAGCAAGCAGATCACGCCGCGGCGGTTGCAGGATGTGCTATCCGACCACGTTTCTCCACATCGGCAAATCGATTGCTTGTCGGTCGATGTAGAGGGCGCCGATTTTCAAGTCCTCAAGGGGAACGATTCGGAGCGGTTCAAACCGGATATCCTGATCGTGGAGGGAGACGGGCAGGATCTCATGAATGCCGGAGCCCACCCCAGCGTCGCCTACCTTGCGGGGCAAGGTTACCGCCTGAAGCACGTCATCCACGTGTCAGCGTCCTTTATACGCCAGGGTTAATGCAGATGATCCCTCGATTCAAATTCACGCTAGCGCCTATCCTGAACCTACAAAGCATCAATCTTTTCTTGTCAGAAAAGACGATGGGAGCGTTATCACACAGCCATTGGGTCAAGACGGTCCCGGATTATTCAGAAAAAGATCCAGATGTATATGTATGTGAAGCATTCGGGGGTGCAGATCATGTCGAGATTTTTGCATTGCTGAATTGGCTCTCTAGCCAGGGGAAGTCATCCATCCTGCTTTGGACTGACGATTGGGCGCTGCCACCTCTCTTGCCAAAGAATTCTCTCGTTTTCCAAGTGGCGAGCCCCCCACCATTCGGCTGCAGTTACGGATGGAATAACGGCGTCTACGGTCCGCACCTGGCTCCGGGCTGGCTTCCATCCAACGAGCGGCGCTACACAGCCTGCTTCATCGGCGATCGAAGGACACACCAAACACGTCGAGCCATTTTCTCGCAAGACGTTCAGGAGCAGCCGGACTTCCTGATCCGGGAGGCTCAATGGTGGGACAACACAGACCAAGAAGCTCGAAATAGTATGGCTCAGAGCTACTCCGAAACCATGGCGCAGTCGAAGTTCGCACTTTGCCCGCGCGGGCTCGGCCCGTCGAGCGTGCGTCGCTGGGAGGCGTCCTACTCTGGGGCAATACCCGTGCTCATTGATGACTTCACCAGACCATGGAACGTCGACGCGCCGGCAATCAGGGTGGACTGCACGACACTCCCGGAGCCCGAATGGGGTGACGCGATCGTCTCTGCGGTCCGGAAGGCGGAAGCCGACGCTTCCAAGATGCAGATGGAACTCAAGCTCTGTCTCATCAATGAACTGGACGCGCCGGCCATATCCAGTACACACTTCGGTGTTGGTCATGTCGCTAGAACGGCAAATATGTTTTGGGATGGAACAAGACTTTCAATGGGAGTGTCGTGAGCGACCTTGTTGAAATTTGGTTAGGCGTCGATCTAGACGGCCCCGCGGCACAGCTTCTGGCGAGCGGTGTCCATCCGAAGATCGCGCCGGAACGCCTTGAACATTCGAGCGTCGGCATCACGTTGGACTTCTACTCCCCCATTGCTGCCGGGGATGCAGGAGGATGCAGCGGCCAAGGTTGACGCTGCGCTCAGGGCGGTCATAGAGAAGCTCGCCGGCTGGAAGGGTAGCAAAGCGGTGGCAAACAGCGAATTCAACGCCTCTCGTTGAAAGGCAAATTCGTCAAGGGCCGCAACGGTTTGGAAGGGTGGCCGAGTGGTTTAAGGCAGCGGTCTTGAAAACCGCCGTGGGTGCAAGCCTACCGTGGGTTCGAATCCCACCCCTTCCGCCAAGACCCTCTGTGCGCTCATGGTAACTTAGCGGAACAACCGCCCTACCCCCCCCGCGCGACATCCGCGCGCGATCTCCGCCCTCTCCGGCCCCGATCCCCGCTCGGCGATCCGTCTCGGCTCCCAGCAGAGCGAGAGGGGCGGGTATGAGCGCGGAGAAAGCCAAGCCGAAGTGTCCATGCTGTGATGGCCATGCCCGAGTCGTCTTGGCGAATTCATGGTTCCTTGAAGACGGCTATCGACAGGAGCGCTGCGGGGTCTGCTCGGGCACGGGTTTCAATCCGCCTGGATACCAGGATTGGGGCAGGTTCCGCGCGGCAGCGACGCGTAGGCGCAAAATCAAATGGCACTGCGCGCAGGATCGAATGTCATCACCGCGAAGCGGTGACGGACGCCAGCTGTACCCTTGAAGAAGCCTTCAAGCAACCCAGGCGGGAGGCGTTCGGCTTCGCGGTGCTGCGAGCGGTCGGGGGCAGACGTGGGCCGACCAATTCCCGAGGACGACATCAAGCTCCGAGATGAAGACGCGCGCCCGACGGCAACGGCACGCTCCTCGTGACCTCGTGTCACCAGGGTACGGTCTGACCCTGATAGTCCAGGAAGGCGCAGCCATCCTTGGGTCCCTGATCAAGGCGACCTTCCAGTACAGCGACCATGCCGCGGACACTCGTCTCGACATCGAGGGTGGCGCGCCGTCCGCCAAGGTCGGTCCGCACCCAGCCCGGATGCATGAGAACGACGCCCCAATCCGCCGTCGCGTACTGCCCGGCGAACGAGCGTGCCAGGGTGTTCAAGGCGGCCTTGCTCGCCCGGTAGCTGCTCCAGCCGCCACCCTGGTTGAGCGAGACGCTGCCCAGCTTGGACGTCATCAGGACGATCAGCCCACCCGGTGCGACGCGCTTGCGGAACGTCTCGGCGAAGCGGATGGGGCTGATCGCGTTCGTCTGAAACACGCGCCCCGCTACGTCGCGCGGCATCTGACCCGCCGGAGTTCCGGCCTGCGTGGCCACGCCCGCCACGACGAAGACCATGTCGAACGGCGCCTCTGCCTTGAGGCTGCTCCACAGGGCAGCGACGGCGGCATCGTCGTCGATGTCGAGGTCCGTCACGATGCGCAGACGTGCGGCGCGTGCGGCAACGTCGGTCAGGGCGGCGGATGGCCGACGAACGGTCGCGGTGACGTGCCAGTCCCGCTCCAGCAGGCGTGCGACGATGCCCAGGCCGAGGCCGCGTGAGGCGCCGACGATCAGGGCCCGCCGTTCTTGTCCACCGTCCCTGTCCGCTGTCATTGGACCTCCGTCAGCGAAACGCTCGCGCGCCGCAGGTCGATGCCGATGGTGTGCTCGCGCGCAAGGTCCCAGGCGCGGTCGCGCCTCCGTGTGATCCGGCTTGGCACGCCTCGGCGCTTCGTCGCGCGATACCCCGACGCGTTGCACGCCGCTCGTCTGAGCCGATACCCCGCTGGCCCTTCACGCGGCGAGATCCATGGCCTCATCTCCAGCGCTTCCACCTGCGGTACGCCGGCCTTCAGCGCCAGCGCCACGGTGCCGATCCCGCCATGGTGGACGAGCGCGCCACAACCATGCTGAAAGGAATCGCGCTCAACCGACCCGAGCGAACGCGTGCCCCTCTCATTGCGCAACGATCCAGCCCATGCATCAGCGACGCGCATCCTGGACCGCGGCTCTCTTGCTGACACTGACCGGCTGCTACAGCGGGCCTGCCCTCGATGTGACCGTCCCGACGCGAGGCGTGATCCTTGACGAACAGGCTGCTGCGACCACGATCAGCCGCTATCGAGCTCAACACGGGCTTGGGCCGGTCGTTCTCGATGGACGCTTGACGAGGGCGGCCGCCTACCAAGCTCGGGCTAACGCAGGATCTGGTCAGCTCAGCCACGACGTAGGCGGCTCCTTCGATGAGCGCATGACGCAGACAGGTTTTGCAAAGGGGTATTCGGCAGAAAACCTTTCAGCTGGATCGGCAACATTTGATGAAGTGTTTGCGCGCTGGCAAGCTTCTCCGCATCACAACCAAAATATGCTTACGCCTCAGTTCCGACGTATAGGTATAGCTCGAGTTGATGCGCCAGGCTCTATGTACGGACGGTTTTGGGCTCTAGAATTAGCAGACTGACCCCAACTACCTATCGGGACGACGGCCTACTACCGAAACGTACCGGGGCGGCCAGTCGGCATTCCGGCATGGGAGTTCGGGCGATAATCAGGTAGCGCCGTCGGCATCCGCGCTGACCCACAAGCCCGAGCAGCGCCGCCCCGCAGGCCGTACTGACGTTCCCTCTACCGGACCATGGCAGCGGGCCGCCGACACCGGCCTCGATCACCACGTCCGGGATCTCGGGCTCCGGCACATCACCGCGCGGTCGTTGTCGCAGCCCCGCAGCCACACGACCCGGCTCTCGTGTCCCTCCGATGCGCCGAGGCTCGATTCCGCGTCGGCGCCGTCCTCTCGATCCGCGTCCGCGTCGATGCGGCACTACAGCCGCGACGTGAACAAGCGCCGGCTCGCCCGGAGCGGGATGAAGAGGCGTGGAAGGAGACGAGGGCGCACCTGTTCGGCGACGGCGCGTCGACGGCACACTGAAGCGGGGGGTTGGACACAGGTTGCCGAAACTTCGACACAGCAGGATCTTGGACATCCTGTCGGTTGCGGCTGAGTCAGAATATAAGATAGGTGGTGAGCGCGCTGGGGCTCGAACCCAGGACCTACAGATTAAAAGTCCGTTGCTCTACCAGCTGAGCTACGCGCTCGCGTCCGCCGTTTGCCCGGCCGCGCGGGCCCGGCCCGTGGAGGCGTGGCAGGCAATAGGGGAGCCAGCCGGACCGGTCAACACGAGGGCGAGTGGCGTGCAGGGCAATCGGGTGAAATTCGATTGTCATGATTCCGGGCGCGAAGAGCGCCCCGCGGAGCGGGCTTTGCAGGACGCCAAGTCCTTCAAAGTGTCAACAAGTCCTGCAAAGCATCGAGCGGAGTAATAGCCAAGGCCGCGGATGCGGCCGCTGGCGCTTGAGGACCAGGCAAGAACGCGGGGCAATCGGGTTCATCCGATTGCCCTGGAGTGGCGTGCCGCCTCGGGCTGCCCCGCGGTCGCCACGGTCTGCTGGCAGGGCTGGCCCGCTCGTGTTCACGGCTCGGAACGCGCCCGTGATCGGCACCGATCCGCTTCAGATCGACCATGATCGTCATGTTCTCCGCCGCGGCCCCGGCCTGGGCACGCTTCTCCGCCGCCTTCGCCCTCACGGGGATTGCCGCGGGCCTTGCCGCACTCGGCTTCGTCGCGGCGATGGACCCCTACGGCCTGCGTGCGGGCCCGGGGCGGCCGGCCGGGCCGCTCATGGATCGCAACCAGCGCTTCATGTACCCGCAGGTCGCCCGCGCGGGGGCCTACGACGCGGCCGTGTTCGGCACCTCGACGGCCCGCCTCCTCGATCCGCGGGACCTCGACCGCGCGTTCGGGACGCGGTTCGCGAACCTGGCCGTCAACGCGGCCACGCCCGACGAGCAGGGCGCCCTCGCGCGGCTCTTCCTGCGCCGGGGCGGCGCGCGGGCCGTGCTGTTTGCCCTCGACGCCACGTGGTGCGAGGCGCGGCCCGCGCGGCGCACCGCCCACCCCTTCCCGGACTGGCTCTACGCCCCCGGCATGCCCTGGGGCCGCCTGCGGCAGATGAACGGGCAGAGCCTCGGGATCGCGGCCCGCGTCGCCCTGAACCGTCTCGGCCTCGATCCGGCCCGCATCCGGGACGACGGCTACGCGGTCTTCACGCCGCCCGAATCCGCCTACGACGCGGCGCGCGCGGCGCGCCACATCCACGGCGGGGACGGCGGCCTCGATCCGGCCGCCTCCGACCCGGAGCCGGCCGCGCCGCGCGCGTTCCCCGCGCCCGACGCGGCACCCCCGCAGGCGGTTGAGCCGGAAGCGAGGCCGGCGATGCCGATGCTGTCCGATCTCGACGGGCTCCTGGCGCAGGTGCCGGCCGGCGCGCACAGGCTCGTCGCCTTCATGCCCGTGCACGCGGTCATGCAGGGGCTGCCCGGCACGGCGCAGGGCGTGCGCGAGGCCGCCTGCAAGGCGCAGGTGGCCGCGATCGGCCGGGCACGCGGCGCGGTGGTCGTCGACTTTCGCATCCCCTCGCCGATCACGACGCGGGACGAGAACTACTGGGACGCCCTGCACTATCGCCTGCCGGTGGCGGCCCGCATCGTCGAGGGCCTGCGGGCGGCGGCGCAGACCGGCCTCGACGCGCCGGACGGCGCCTACCGGGTGCTCGCGCATCCGTGAGCGCGGGCGGGGCTCACTGCGCCACGATGCTGTAGACCACCATCCCGGTGCCGACCACGATCGCGGTGTAGGCGAAGGCGACGCTCTTCCAGTCCGCGTCGCGGGACGCAAGCGCGCGTTGCAGGCGTTCCATGGTCCGGCTCTCCTCGTGGGCGGTGGATGGACCGGCGGTCCGCAGTGGGCGCGGGACGCCGAAAGGAGTCTTCAGGCGACGGGGATGCCGCGCAGGAAGACGGGACGATCCCGCGCGGGGATCGGGCACGTCCCGTGTTTTTCGAGGCTTCACGGGACGTGCTCTCGTGCCGGCGCGCGGCCCGATGCCGGTGCGTCGCACCAAGCCTCAATAGAACGAGACGCCGGCGCCGTAAGGGCCGATCCGCAGGCCGGGCAGCCCGACGCCGTAGCGAGGGCCGTAATAGCCGTAGACCCGGCGCGGTCCGTAATAGCCGTAACGGCCGTAGATCGGCTGGCAGACGCCGTACACGGGCGCGTAGCCGCGGCCGCAGCCGTAGGCGACGGTGACCGTCGCGGCCTCGCCCGCAAGCGGTGCGGCTCCGGGCCCGAACGGGGCGGCGTGGGCCGGTGAGGCGAGGCCGAGACCGCCCGCGACGAGCCCGGCGAGTCCGATTTCCTTGACGTGCATCATGATGAACTTCCTCGACTGTTCGCCGCCGGACGATCCGGGTTACGAACTATTCGATTGGTATGATGCGCCCCGAATGCTGTATGTGCCGAATGTTACGCGGATGATGTCCGCCGAAGGCTGCGGAAGCGCAGTCGATCACGTGTATCCGGCCGGCGTGCGCCGCCGCACCGAAGTCCCGGATCGCCCCGCGCGGCCCCCGGGGCGCGCCCGGTCCTCAGCCCGTGGCCGCCGCATCGCGCTCCGCCCGCGCCCAGCCGCCCCGGGTCTCGTCGCAGAACGCGTCGAGCCGGCCGGCGAGAATCGCTCCCCGCACGCCCGCCATCAGGTCCTGGTAATACGCGAGGTTGTTCCAGGTGAGCAGCATCATCCCCAGGATCTCGTCGGAGCGGACGAGGTGGTGGAGGTAGGCGCGGGAATACGCGCTCGCGGCCTCGCAGGGCGAGGCCTCGTCCAGCGGCCGGGTGTCCTCCGCGTGGCGGGCGTTGCGCAGGTTGATCCGGCCGTGGCGAGTGTAGGCGAGGCCGTGGCGGCCGGCCCGCGTCGGCATCACGCAGTCGAACATGTCGATGCCGCGCGCGACCGATCGCATCAGGTCGTCCGGCGTGCCGACGCCCATGAGGTAGCGCGGCTTGGTCCGCGGCAGGTGCGGCTCCACCGCCTCGATCATCGCCAGCATCACCGCCTGCGGCTCGCCGACCGCCAGCCCGCCGATGGCGTAGCCTTTGAGGTCGAGGCCGACGAGGGCCTTCGCGCTCTCGACGCGCAGCGCCGGCACGTCGCCGCCCTGGACGATGCCGAACATCGCCTTGCCCGGCTGATCGCCGAACGCGACGCGGCAGCGCTCGGCCCAGCGCAGCGACAGGTGCATCGCCTTCTCCACGGTGGCGAAGTCCGCTGGTAGCCGCACGCACTCGTCGAGCTGCATCTGGATGTCGGAGCCGAGCAGCCCCTGGATCGCGATGGAGCGCTCCGGGCTCATGTGGTGGGCCGTGCCGTCGATGTGCGAGCGGAAGGTGACGCCCTGCTCGTCGAGCTTGCGCAGGCTCGACAGCGACATCACCTGGAAGCCGCCGGAATCGGTGAGGATCGGCCCGTCCCAGCGCATGAAGCGGTGCAGGCCGCCGAGCCGCGCCATCCGTTCAGCGCCGGGGCGCAGCATCAGGTGGTAGGTGTTGCCGAGCACCACGTCGGCGCCGAGCGCGCGGACCTGCTCCGGGTACATCGCCTTGACGGTCGCGGCCGTGCCCACCGGCATGAAGGCCGGCGTCCGGATCGTCCCGCGGGGCATGGTGATCGCGCCGGTGCGGGCTGCGCCATCGGTGGCGTGGACGCGGAAGGAGAAGTGTTCGGTGGCGCGTGGTTCGGACATGCGGATGGGATGGTTTCCTGTTTCGCTCCGGCTGCACCTCCTCTCCCCCTGGGAGAGGGTGGTCCTCGCGTGAGCGAGGGTCGGGTGAGGGGAGCGCCGTATCCGGAAACGTCGTCCCCTCTCCCGACTTAGCTCGCGGGCCACCCTCCCCCGCAGGGGGGGAGGGAGCGCGCGTCGACCGCCAGCCCTATCAGACCGGCTCGGCCGGAAACAGCAGGCTCGCATCGCCGTAGGAGTAGAACCGGTAGCCTTCGCGAATCGCGTGCGCGTAGGCCGCGCGCATGGTGTCGAGGCCGGAGAAGGCCGCCACCAGCATGAACAGGGTCGAGCGCGGCAGGTGGAAGTTGGTCATCAGCGCGTCGACCGCGCGGAAGGCGTGGCCCGGCGTGATGAAGATCTCGGTCGGGCCGGCGAAGGCGTGCAGGCGCCCGGCGGCGTCCGCCGCGCTCTCCAGGAGGCGCAGCGCCGTGGTGCCCACCGCCACGATCCGTCCGCCCGCGGCCCGCACCCGGTTCAGGTCCTCGGCCGTCTCCGCGTCCAACACGCCGATCTCGGCGTGCATGCGGTGGTCCGCGGTGTCGTCGGCCTTCACCGGCAGGAAGGTGCCGGCGCCGACGTGCAGGGTGACGGCGTGGCGGGAGATTCCGGCCGCGGCGATTGCCGCGAGCAGCCCGTCCGAGACGTGCAGGCCGGCGGTGGGTGCCGCGACCGCGCCGGGCGCGCGGGCGTAGACCGTCTGGTAGTCGGCGGCGTCGCGCGCGTCGACGGCACGCCGCCCCGCGATGTAGGGGGGCAGCGGCAGGGTGCCGGCCTGCGCGATCGCCGCGTCGAGCGCTGGGCCGGCGCGATCGAACGCGAGGGTGATCTCGCCGCCCTCCCCCTTCGCCGCGACGGTGGCGCTGAGACCGGCCTCGCCCGCATCCCCGAAGCGCAGGGCGTCGCCCGGCGCGAGGCGCTTGGCGGGGCGGGCGAAGGCGCGCCAGCGGTCGGGCGCCTCGCGCAGGTGCAGCATCACCTCCGTGCGCCGCCCCGGCGCGCCGGGGCGGGTGCGCAGGCCGTGGAGGCGGGCCGGGATCACCCGCGTGTCGTTGAGGACGAGGGCGTCGCCCGGCCGCAGCAGGCCCGCCAAGTCGGCGACGCGGCGATCGCCGAACGGTTCGCCGGGGCGCACCACGAGGAGGCGCCCGGCGCCGCGCGGCTCGGCCGGGCGCAGCGCGATGCTGGCCTCGGGCAGGTCGAAATCGAACAGGTCCACGCGCATGTCGCCCGCCACCTGCACCGATCGCCGCGCGAGATCAATTTCCGCCCGGGCCGAGTCGCCCGGAACCGGTCACGATCGGACCCTGTTCATGACAGGCCCCGGCGGTGGTGTCCGCGGCCGAAGCTTCGGAGCCATGATGCCCTGGTACGCCGTGCGTCCCCGCGATCCCGCCGACCCGCGCTGGCCCCTGCCCGGCAAGCCGCAGATCGTCCTCAAGGCCGACGATCCGCAGGCCGCGCGGGGGAAGTTCCGCCAAGCCTACCCGAGCACGCCCTTCGGCACCCCGGCGACGCCCATGCCCGACGGCGCCGGGAGCTTCGCCGACGACGCGGACGGGCTGAGCGTCGAGGAAACCGCGCAACCGCCCGCCCCGAAACCGTAGGGCGCCCGCCCGGCGCGTCCCCGGCCCCGACCCGTATGGATCGCTGAACGGAGAGACCTGCGATGACCGATGCGCCGCGCCGGATTACCCTCGACGGACAGCTCGTCGGCTACTGGGCGCGCGAGGCCGCCCGCCTCGATGGGATGGCCGCCACCGCCCGCTT
Organism: uncultured Methylobacterium sp.; assembly: GCF_964242245.1. Lineage (NCBI taxonomy): Bacteria > Pseudomonadati > Pseudomonadota > Alphaproteobacteria > Hyphomicrobiales > Methylobacteriaceae > Methylobacterium > uncultured Methylobacterium sp. The sequence continues at coordinate 21,231 of NZ_CAXTBY010000035.1, forward strand.
CGGCTGGCAGCGGCGGCGCTACCTGCGCAGGGCCGCCGAGGCGCGGGCGCAAGGGGAGCGCAGCCGCGTCCGCGAGGCCGGGCGGGACGGGGCTGGGGAACCTTCCGACCGCACCGGATAGCCGCGGCTAAGGTCCTTGCCGCAGCGTTCAACCCATGCCGCACCGTTGAACCTGTGCCGTGGCCTTGCGCCGCGATCCCGCGTTAAGGGCGTCCCGTCGCTCGGCCGGACGCTCCATGGACCGCACCCAGAAAGCCGCCCTCGCCAGCGCCGCCGTCGGTCTGGTCGTGACCGGGCTGAAGTTCCTCGCGTGGTGGCTCACCGGCAGCCTCGCGCTGTACTCGGACGCGCTGGAGAGCATCATCAACGTGGTGGCCGCGATCTGTGCCTTCGCGGCCCTGCGGGTCGCCGGCCGGCCGGCGGATGCCGAGCACCCCTACGGCCACCACAAGGCCGAGTTCTTCTCCGCGGTGATCGAGGGCGCGCTGATCATCGTCGCCGCGCTCATGATCCTGCGGGAGGCCTATTACGGCGTGCTGGCGCCCAGGGCCGTCGACGCGCCGGGGCTCGGGCTCGCCGTCAACGCCGGCGCCACGGTGATCAACGGGCTGTGGGCGACCGCGCTCCTGCGCTGGGGCCGGGCGTGGCGCTCCCCCGCCCTCGTCGCGGACGGTCGCCACGTGATGGCTGACGTCGTCACCTCGGGCGGCGTCCTCGTCGGGCTCGGCGCGGTGCTGGCGACGGGCTATCCCGTGCTCGATCCGCTCGTCGCCGGCCTCGTCGCCCTCAACATCCTGTGGTCCGGCTGGCGGATGGTGCGCGACTCCATCGACGGGCTGATGGACCGGGCCGCGCCCGGGGAGATGGTCGGCCAGATCCGGGAGTTGATCTCGCGGCACGGTGCGGGCGCGCTGGAGGCGCACGACGTGCGCACCCGCTACGCGGGGCAGGCGACCTTCATCGATTTCCACCTCGTGGTGCCCGGCCAGATGACCGTGAAGGAATCGCACGACATCTGCGACCGGCTGGAGGACGCGCTGGCCACCACGATCCCCGGCGCCGTCGTCGCGATCCACGTGGAGCCGGCCGAGCACGCCAAGTTCCGCGGCGTGCCGGTGCTCTGAGCGGTCGGATCGCTGCCTCCGCACTCTGCCACACCTGCTCGCTGATGCAACTTGTGGTCGGAATGAAGACCGGGGGTTCAAAGTTCGTTAACCAAGCTCTCAGATTGTACCCAGAGCCGCGATACGTTCAGGGGTTGTTACCCGACAGCGTGCGGCCGAGCATGGTGCGGCTGAAGGCCTATGATGGTGTGCGCTCCCCCTGCCCTCCGACGCGCCGGCCGGCTCAACGGCCGCCGGACGTTGGTCCGCCTCGCCGCCGCGCTCGCCTGCGCCCCGGCGCTCGCGGGCTGCATGGCGACCCGGGCCCGCGAGGCGGCGAGCCCCGCCCTCGACGTCACGCGGACCGGCTCGATCGCCGAGGCCCCGCCCGCGGTGGTCGCCGCCGCGCAGGAGGAGGTCGGGCGCACCATGCGGCTCGGCCTGACGAATTACCGGCTCAACGTCGGCGACAACCTCGAAATCTCCCTCCTGATCGATTCCAGCGTGGTGCAGCCGACATACCGGCTGAACCCCAACGACGAGTTCGACGTCGATTTCCGCACCCACCCGGAATACAACCGCACGGTGATCGTGCGGCCCGACGGCCGCATCTCGCTCCCGGGCAAGAACGGCATCGCGGTCGCTGGCCTGTCGCCTGAGCGCGCCGCCGGGCTGATCCAGGCGACCTACGACGACGTCCTGATCAACCCCGTCGTCACGATCCTGCTGCGCAAGTTCCGCACCCCCATCGACGATTTTCGCGACCTGACGCAGCGCTCCGACCTCGGCCGCGTCAAGCTCATGGCGATCGAGCCGGACGGCAAGATCAACCTGCCGATGGTGCCCCCTGTCCAGGCCGCCGGCCGCACCGTCAACGAGGTGACGGCGGCGCTCGCGGCGGCCTACCGGCATCGCCTCGCCGCGGTGAGCCCGAGCGTGCGGCTGGCGAGCCTCGTGCCTGCCAACACCATGGTCTTCGGCGAGGTCCGCGCGCCCGGCCCCGTCACGCTGTCAGGCGCGCGCACGCTGGCGCAGGTGCTCGGCACCGCCGGCGGTATCCTGCCGACCGCCGCGGGCGACGCGGTGCGCATCATCCGCTTCGACGACCAGCGCCAAGGCAGCGTCCAGATCGTCGACATCGGCGTGCCGGGCCTGGCCGACAGCATCGTCGTGCCGCCCAACGCCACGGTCTACGTGCCGCCCTCGGTGCTCGCCAAGACCGCCCGCGCGGTCGACCTCGTCGTCCGTCAGATCCTGCTCTTCAACGGCACCGGCTTCGGGGTGAACTACATCACCGGCCCCGCCGCCTCGACCACCACCAGCACCACCGCGAGGGCCGCCCTGTGACCGCACCCGACGGAGTCGAGGCTCCCTCCTACGACCTGCGCGACGCGCTCGGCGCCCTGTTCCGCCACGCCCGGCCTGCGCTGCTGATCCTGACGGCTGCGCTGCTCGGCGCCGGGATCTACCTGCTGCTGACGCCGGCCGAGTACACGGCCGACGCCAAGCTGATCATCCGGCTCGGCCGCGAGAAGTCCGCCGCCCCGATCGGCGGCGGCACGAACCAGAGCTACATGTTCTCCGAGCGCGCGCAGAACGTGAACAACGAGGTCGAGATCCTGCGCGATCCGAGCATCGTGCGCGGCGAGTTCGAGGCGCTGAAGGCGATCACCCCGACGGGCGACCTCGGGCCGCCGCCCGACGAGTGGGGCGCGTGGCTCCTGTACCGGGGGCGGCAACTCGTGGGCGTCGCCAAGGGAATCAGGACCTGGGTGGTCGACACCGTGCGCGTCCCCTTCGAGGCGGTCGGCCTGCTGCGCCACCTCACCCCCGACGAGAAGCTCTACGAGGCTTATGCCGCCGCCTTCAGGGTCGTGTTCGTGAAGGAGACGGACGTGATCGTCACCGGCTTCACCTGGACCGATCCGACGTTTGCCGCCGAGGCGCTCAACCGCCTGCTCGACGCCTACAAGCGCCGCCACGTCGAAGTCTACGCCGACGAGACCCCGGCCTCGTTCTACGCGGGCAAGCTGGAGCGGGCACGCGCCGAGCTGACGGTCATCGACGCGCAACTCGCCAAGTCCCTCAAGGGCGCCAACACGGCGAGCTTTTCCATCGAGCAGCAGAACGACCTCGGCACGCTCGCCGACCTTGCCCGCCAAAGGTCGGCGGCGCAGATCGAGCGCGAGGGCGTCGAGACCCGGCTGCGGCGCACCCGCGAAGCCGGCCCGGACCGCTGGCAGCCGACGCCGCCCGACGCCGACCCGACGGTCGCCGCCTTCGACCAGCGCTTCGCCGAGCTGCGCACCAAGCGCACCGAATTCGCCTCGCGCTTCCGGCCGGCGGCCCCCGAGTTCGTCAGCCTCGACCGGGACCTTACCGAGCTCGCCCGGCAGAAGTACCGGGCGCTGATCGGCGCCGACACCGCGCGGCTGGCCGTCCTCGACGAGCGGATCGTGGCGATCACCGGCATCGAGGCGAACCGGCGCCGGGCCGCGATCGGCCAGAGCGACGCGTCGCTGGCCTACGGCCGGCTCGCCCAGCAGAAGAGCCTGCTCACCGACGAGATCGGCCAGACCCAGCGCCGCATCGACGAACTCAGGACCGGCACCGGCCTCGACTCGCAGTCGGTCACCTCGTCCGCCCTCGTTGCGCGCGCCGTCGCCCCGCGCCTGCCGAGCGGCCCGAACCGCCTCCTGATCCTCGGCCTCGCCGCGGGCCTCGGCCTCACCGCGGCCCTCGCCTACGTGGCCCTCGCCGAGATCCTCGCCCGGACCTATCGCAGCGCGTCGGACGTGACCCGGTCCCTGCGGCGCCCGGTGCTCGCCGTCCTGCCCCTTCGCGCCGAGGCGCGCGAGGCCGCCGCGCCGCAGGCGATCGCCGCCGATTTCCGTGGAGCCGCCGCATGATCGTCGCCCCCGCAACCGTGCCGGACCGGTCGGCGCTGGAGCCGGCCCTGGTCCAGCTCAACCGCCGCGAAGGCCCGCCCCTGCGGCGCATCGGCGTGACGGCGGTGCAGGCCGGCGACGGCGTCACCGCGCTGAGCGCGCAGCTTGCCGGCCTCTACGCGCGCCGCCTCGACGTTCTCCTGATCGAGGCGAACTGGGCGGCGCCCACCCTGGCGCGGACCTACGGGCTGGCAGGCAAGCCCGGGCTCGCCGACATCGTCGCCGGCACGGTGGCGCCGCTCGACGGCGTCCACCCGGTCGCGGACGGCTTCCACGTCGTCCCGGCCGGACGCGCCGCCGCTCTCGGTGCCGTGGGCCTCGACGACGTTCGCCTCGACGCGTTCCTCGGCCTCGTCGATCAGCGCTACGACCTCGCCATCCTCGATTGCGCGCCGATCGGCCGGATCGCCGATACCGCGGCGCTCGCCCCCCTCGTCGACGGCTTCGTCGTCGTCATCGGGGCCGAGCGCACCCGGCGGGCCGTGGCCGAGCGGACGCTGCGCGACCTGGAGGCGGCCGGCGGCACGGCGCTGGGTATCGTCCTCAACCGTGCCCGCCACCCGATCCCGGCTTGGCTCTACCGGCGGCTCGGATGAGTGCGGCGCTTCGCTCCCTGCCGCCGGTCGCCCTCGGCCTCGCGGCCGCCGCCGCCGCGGTGGCGCTGGCCGGCGCGCCGCTGAAGTTCGCGGTCGTCGGGCTGGCCGCGTGTCTAGGCGCGGTCGGCGCGCTGATCGTCGGGCAGCGGGTGCGGCTGACGCCGTTCCTGCTCGTGGCGTTCGCCGCCGGCCTCACGATCAAGCTCGACGTCAGCGCGTTCCAGCACTTCGAGGCGGTGGGCCAGTACCTGCCGAGCATCGGCGGCGGCGCCGGGCTCACGGTCAGCCTCGCCCTCCTCGTGGCGCTGACGCTCATCGCGTTCCGCCTTGCCGGCATCGGCGAGGCGGCACCGCGCCCTTTACGCCTCGATCCGTCCCTGGTGCTGACGCAGCTCGCGTTCCTGGCGGCGGCCGTGCTCTCGCTCGCGAACGCGGGCGACCCGACCTACCTGTGGTTCGACGCGTGGCGCTTCCTCACCCTGCTGATCGTCTCGGTGGCGGTCTCGAACCTCGGCCCCCGCGACGTCCGCACCCTGGCGCTGGCCATCTGCGTCCTCTGCCTCGTCCAGACGGCGGCGGCGGCCGTGCAGTACGTCACCGGCTCGGAACTCGGCCTCGGCGTCCTCGGCGAGGAGCAGATCGTCGAGGAGAACATCAACTTCCAGGCCCAGCGGCGCGCGGCCGGCTTCAAGGTCCACCCGAACATCCTCGGCTACTACTACGAGGTCGTGTGGCCTCTCGCCCTCGCCCTCGCCCTGTCCCGCGGCCCGGCATGGCTGCGCCTGATCGGCGCCGTCGGGGCATTGTCGGCGCTCGGCGGCGTGGTCCTGACCCTGTCGCGGGCATCCTGGCTGACCTTCCCGCTCTCGGCGGCGCTCGTGGTCCTGTTGGTCTACCGCGACCGCCTGCTCTCGCGGGCGAGCCTGATCGTCGCCGGCATCCTGGCCTCGGGCGGCGGCGTGGCGGCGATCTTCGTCGGGCCGCTGATCTGGGAGCGGCTGTTTGCCGACGACGGCGGCTCGGCCGCGCAGCGCGGGCCTCTGAACGCGGCGGCCCTCGACCTGTTCGCGCAGTTCCCGATCCTCGGCGTGGGCCTGAACAACTTCGGCAACATGTTCGCGACGCTCGACCGGACCGGCCTGTCGCGGCTCGCCGGCCTGTTCGATCGCTCGAACCACGTCGTGCACAACCTCCACATCCTCGTGCTCACCGAGGTCGGGATCGTCGGCTACATCGCCTTCGCCGGCGTCTTCGGGGTCGGCCTGTGGCGCGGCTTTGCCGCGCTGCGCCGCGCAGCCATAGGCGACCCGCTGGCGGCGATCGCCGGCGCCGCGGCGATCGGCTTGCTCGCCCACCTCCTCCACGGTCTCGTCGATCCCGGCTTCCGGCTGAACCTCGGCATCGCAGAGCTGCTCTACACCGCGCTCGGCCTGATCGCGGCGGTGTCGGCGGCGCAGCGGCCGGATCTCCGCACGGCGATCGTACCGGGCGCGAGTCCCCTCTCCCAGCGGGAGAGGGACAGGGTGAGGGGCGTGACCTTCCCGGACAGCGCACGCCCCTCACCCCAGCCCTCTCCCACTGGGAGAGGGAGGCGCTCGGCGGCACGCCGCGCGCGATCCGACCTCCCCGAGCGACGAGGCGCGAGCCTGCGATGACCCCCAGCCTCAGCATCCTGATCGTCACCTACAGGTCCGGCGCCGACATCGACACCTGCCTCGCCCTGCTGACGGCGAGCCGGATCGAGCGCGCCTACGAGGTGATCGTCGTCGACAACGCCTCCGGCGACGGCACGCCCGAGCGGATCGCCGCGCGGTGGCCCGAGGTCCGGCTGATCGCGGAAACGCGGAACCACGGCTTCGCCGGCGCCAACGCCGTCGCCTACGCCGCCTGCCGCGGCGCGACCATCCTGCTGCTCAACCCGGACGCGTACCTGCGCGACCCGCACGCGGTGGCCGCGGCGCTGGCCCACCTCGACGCGCACCCCGACGTGGGCGCCGTGGGCTTGCGCCTCGTCTTCGAGGACGGGCGCCATCAGGTGGGCGACGCCGGCTTCGAGCCGCGCCCGCTGTCGGTGGCCGTGCACGCGGCGGGCTTGTCGGGGCTGTTCGGCCTGCGCGGCCTCTACCTCTCGGGCCGGCAGGCGCGGGCGGGCGGGCCCGTCGCCGTCGACTGGCTCTGCGGCGCCTTCCTGATGCTGCGGCGCGAGGCGGTCGAGGCGATCGGCGGCCTGTCGAGCCCGCTGTTCCTCTACGGCGAGGACGTCGACTGGGGCTGCCGCCTGCGCGACGCCGGCTGGCGGGTGGCCTACCTGCCCGATCCCGCGGTCGTCCACCTCCAGGGCGGATCGGGGAGCACGCGCTCGCCGCGCTGGCTCGACGGGCTCGCCAGCGTCTACGCCTTGCGCAACGCCCGGCGGCGGCTGTCCTCGCCGGCCTTCTTCGCGGTGCCGCTGTGGCTCGGCTTCACCGCGCGGGCCGCGGCCTACGGGATCGCGGGCCGCCTCCGGCGGCGGCCCGATCTCCTGCGCCGGGCCCGGGACATGCGCCGCTTCGCGACGCACGTCTCCGGTCTTGGGCAAGGAGAGGCATCGTAGAGGATCAGCGCTTGCGGATGAAGACCATGTGATAACCCTTTAAGATTCTCGGCGTGAGCCGGAACAATACCTCCCAGAACTTGCCCAGGACGATGTTCTCGCCATGATAGAACGGTTGCCCATCGAAACTGTAGGTGAAGTGCTCGAACCGGTCTGCTGGGAAAAGCCGCTGGCGCGCGCCTTCCGTGTTCATCGTGTAGAGCGGCACGAACGAGTCGATCTCGACGCGGCGCGGCTCGACCATGCGCAGCACGCGGGCGTGCAGGCGCTTGGGCACGAGGCGGGCGCCGATCCCGACGTAGCCCCAGCGGTTGGGCGTCCAGGCGCAGAGCCAGCCCCCCGGCGCGAGGATGCGGCCGAGTTCCGCCGCCGTCCGCTCGGGCGTCTCGATGTGCTCCAGCACGGAGAAGGCCGAGATCAGGTCGAAGCTCCCGTCCGCGAAGGGCAGGAGCCCGTCGTGGCCGACGAGCTGCACCGCGTCGGCCGTCTCGTTCCCCAGCACTGCCTCGTCGACGTCGCAGGCGGTGACGTGGGCGCAGCGCCCGCGGAAGTCGCCGAGCCGGCGGCGCAGTGGCACCGGATCATGGCTCCACTTGCCCCGGCCCGCCCCGAACTCCATCACCCGCATGTCGGGGGTGAGCAGCGCGTTGACGCGGACGATGTACTCCATCCGGTGGTCCTGCCGGGAATAGCCCCCGGCCCCCATCTCCCGGAACAGCCGCTGTTCGACCGTGCTCCCAGCCCGGCGCGCCGTCGCGTCCCGGCTCAAAGTCGCGTCCTGGCTCATGTGTCGTCCTCCTCAAGCGGTGGGGTTGATGAAGCCGGCGCCGCGCCCCGCACGGGCGGGCGGGTGGCCAGGATGGACCGGCCGGCGGTGGCGATCCTCGGCACGCGGGGCGTGCCGGCGGCCCACGGCGGCTTCGAGACCCTGGCCGAGCGCCTCGCGCTCGAACTCGTGGCCCGCGGCTGGCGGGTCGAGGTCTACTGCCAGGTCGACCGGCCGACCGCGCCCGCGACGTGGCGCGGCATCGACCTGATCCCGGTGCGCGCGTCCGGCGACGGGGCCCTCGCCACGATCGTGTTCGACTGGAAATGCACGCTCCGCGCCGCCTTCCGGGCGCCGCTCCCGCTGGTGCTCGGCTACAACACCGCCGTGTTCTCCCTGCTCTACCGGCTGACGGGCAAGCGCAGCGTGATGAACATGGACGGGATCGAGTGGCGCCGGGACCGCTGGTCGCGGGGCGCCAAGGCGTGGTTCTGGCTCAACGAGCACCTCGGCAGCCTGTTCTCGACCCACCTCGTGGCCGACCATCCCGAGATCGCCCGGCACCTCGCCCGCGTCACCCCGGAGCGGCGCATCACCACCATCGCCTACGGCGCGGACCCGATCCGCGACGCGCCCGTCGCGCCGCTCTCCGCCCTCGGCGTCGCGCCGCACCGCTACGGGCTCGCCATCGCCCGCGTCGTGCCCGAGAACCTCGTCCTCCAGGTGGTGCGGGCCTGGAGCGACGTGGGCCCGGGCATCCCGCTGGTGGTGCTCGGGAAGCTCTCGGAGATCGATCCGTATCATCGGGCCGTGCGCGCGGCCGGCGGCCCCGACGTGATCTTCGCGGGCGCGATCTACGAGGCCGAGCGGGTGGCGGCCCTGCGCCGGCACGCCCGCTTCCATATCCACGGGCACACGGTCGGCGGCACCAACCCGTCGCTGGTCGAGGCGCTCGGCGCCGGCTCGCCGATCCTCGCCCACGACAACCCCTTCAACCGCTGGGTGGCGGGGCCGGACGCGGCCTATTTCGGCGACGAGACCGAGCTGCGCCACGGCATCGCCCGGCTCGCCCGCGCGCCCGCCGGCCATTTGGCCGCGATGTCGGAGGGCAGCCGCGCGCGCCACGCGGAGGCGTTCGCCTGGGCCGGCATTTTCGACGCCTACGAGCGCGTCCTGCGCGGGCAGCTTCGCGCCCGACCGGCCCGATCCGCGGCCGGCCGCCTTGAGGCGGCCGGCTGACGCCCGCCTTCCTGCATCGTGCCCGCGTGCCGCGGGTGCGACGACGATACCGAGAGAGGAGACCGGATCATGCTGATGAAGCCGATGACCTTGATGGCCGAGGGCTATCGCGGGGTGCTGCCGCGGCGGACCACCCGCGGCGAGACCTGCGACGAGGCCTACGTCGCCGCGCAGGACGACTTCCAGGCCGCCAAGGCCCGCGCCTTCGTCCTGCCGATCGTGCGGGAGGCGCCGGCCCGGACCGTCCTCGACGTGGGCTGCGGCATGGGCGGCATGGCGGTGGCCCTCGAGGCCGAGGGCTACGAGAGCTACGGCATCGACCTGCCGGGGCTGACGCGGCGCTGGGCCGCGGCCGGCCGCAGCGCCGAGCGGTTCTACCTGATCGATCCCGACGCCTTCGAACTGCCCTTCGTCGACGGCGCGATCGACTTCGCCTTCACCTTCGGCGTCATCGAGCACGTCGGCACCACCGACGGCCACGCCGACCGCAGCCCCGACTGGCACGCCATCCGCCGGCACTGGCTGCGGGAGGTGTTCCGCGTCCTCGCCCCGGGCGGCCGGATGCTGGTCGGCGGACCCAACCGCGCCTTCCCCATCGACGTCGCCCACGGGCCCGACAGCCGCGCCGCGGCCTGGGAACGGTGGCTTGCCGCCCGCCTCGGCATGACCGTCCACCGCCCCTGGGCCGACAACTTCCTGTGGTCCTACCCGGATGTCCACCGCTACCTCGACGGGTTGCCCTACGCGCTCGAAGCGCGGCGGGTCACCGGCTTCCTCGATTTCTCCCGCGCGCCCGCCTTCGCCCGCGGGCTGGCGCGCGCCTACGTCGACGCTGTGCCAGCCCGCTGGCTCGACACCGGCCTGAACCCCTGGGTCATGGCCCTCGTCACCCGGCGGCACTGACCGCGGGGCCCCGGGCGTCGGCCCGACGCGGAGACCCTGGGGGGCCGCCGTGCTCACGCGGCCTCCGCGGCGGGCGCGGGCGGGCGGGCGACGACGGTCTGGCGCATGACCTGCACCGTCACGACGCCCGCGGGCACGTCCCGCCGGGTCACGACCCCGACCCCGACCAGCGCGTGGTCGCCGAGCGCGACCCGCCCCTGCACCACGGCCTGGGCCCCGATCACCACGCCGTCCCCGAGGCGCGGCGCATCCGCCGGGAACGGCAGCCAAGCGGGCGACGGCGCGTCCGGCAGGACGATCGCGGCGGGCAGGATCACGAGGTCGCGCCCCGCCGTGCCGCAGAAGGCGATGCGGGCCGGGTGGGGCACGAACAGGCCCGGCCCCACCCGCGAGCCCGGATGGATGCTGGCCCCGGTCAGCCGCACCGAGAGGCCGGCGACGCGGGCGGCCGCGCGGCGCCACCCGCGCACCTGGAGCAGGTGCGCGGTCCTGTGCAGGATCGCGCACTGCATGGCCGGCAGCATGACGTGCATCAGCCGCCGCGCCCGCGACACCGAGGCGCCGCCGTTGGTCTGGCGCACGATCCTGTCCAGGTCGGCCGTCAGCAGCGCCCGCACCGTCGCGACGCGGCCGTGGTCGAGGGCGCGATCGCCCGAATCCGTCCCGAGGGCGGTCATGGCGCTCCGCTCCGTCCCGGCAGGGCCCGCCACGGCGGCGGTTCCAGCTCGGTGTCCGCCGCGACGTCCTTGAGCACGAGGCAGCGCGGCCCGATCCGGGCGCGGTCGCCGACGAGGACCGCGCCGAGCACGAGCGCGGCCGGCTCCAGCACCACGCCGTCGCCGAGCCGCGGCAGGCCGGGGCCGCCGCCGACGTCGCGGTCCGGCGGCTTGTAGAGCCCGCCGATCGAGGCCTGGAAGCCGAAGGCCGCATCGCGCCCGACCGCCCCGGCGATGATCGTGCCGAGCGGGTGGGGCAGGAACAGGCCGCCCGCGATCCGGCTCGACGGCGGGATGTCCGAGCCGGTGAGCCAGCCGTTGACGATCCAGAGGAGCCACGCGGCCATGCGCCAGCCACGCTCGTGGGCGTAGCGCGACACCCGGTAGAGCCAGACCGCCTGATAGCCCCGGCGCAGGTGCGCCGGGCCGGGCATCCGGCGCGCCCAGTGGGCCCGGTCGGCGCGCAGGGCCTCGCGCGTCTCGGCCCAGGAAATCGGCGCGGCGATCCCGGTGGCCGTGGGCGCCTCGGTCGCGAGGCTTCTCCGCGCGCGGTCCGGCCTCGCGAGGGCGTCGGCTGGCTTCGACATGTCTCTCTCTTTACGGTTGTATAATACTTACTATTGCAACCATGACGTGCTTCCCGGGTGGACACCACGCGGCGGCGCTGCCTTACAATCAGAGGTAGCATTTTTTGGACGAAAATCACCGAGAGATGCGCGTGGTGGTGAATCGAACCGATACGGCCCGGGGCGGGATGCGCTACGGCATCAACCTCCTCGGTCAGGCGGCGGGCCGCGGCATTTCCCTGCTCGCGGGGTTCGCGGCCTTCGTCATGGTCGCCAAGGCCGGCGGCCCGCAGGCGCTGGGCCATTACGGGATCGCGCTCGCCGTCGTCGCGATCGCGGTGATCGCCGCCGATTTCGGGACCACGCTGACCTTCGCCGCGCGGATCGGCGCCTGCGCCGACGAGGCGCGGGGCGCGGAGATGGCCCGGATCGTCTCCGCTCGGCTGATCCTCGGTGCCGGCACGGGCCTCGTCCTGATCGGCGCCCTGCCGCTGCTGCCCGCGCCGACACGCCCGGCCCTGGCGCTCGCCGCCCTCGCGATGCCGCTCCTGGCCGCCCGCTTCCTCGACGCCCTGTTCCAGGTCTGCGGGCGGCCCGGCTGGTCGGCCTACCCGTCGCTTGCCAACGCCGTCGTGCTGACGGGCGGGACCGCGCTCAGTCTCGCGCTCGACGCGCCCGAGGCGGTCCTGCCCGCGGTCGCGGTCGCGGCCGGGATCGGATACGGCACGGTCGGCCTTGCCCTCGCCGGGCGCCTCGTGCCGCTGCGGGCGGCCCCCTTGCGGGACGGGCTCGCCTACATCCGTCGGGCCGCCGGCCTCGGCCTCTCCAACGCCCTCGGCACCCTGAACGCCCGCATCGGCCTGCTGACGCTGGCGGGACTGGCCGGGGCCGCCGAGGTCGGGCTGTTCACCGCCGGCTACCGCTTCTTCGAGCTCGGCGTCGCGGTGGCGATCACGCTGGCCACCCCGATGGTGCCGGTCTTCGGGCGCGCCGCCGGCTCCGGCACCCTGCTGGCACAGACACGGCTGGCGCTGCGCCTCGTCCTCACGGCGGCCGGCCCCGGCGTGGTCGCCGCCTGGGCGCTGGCCGGCCCGGTGATCGGCCTGCTGTTCGGCCCCGACTACGAACCGGCCATCCCGGTGCTGCGCATCGCCGCGCCGATGGCCGCCGCGATGATCGCGGCCACCATCCTGTTCTCGGCGCTGATCGCCCGGCAGCGCAGCGGTTTCGCGGTCCTGTCCGGCGCCGCCGGCTGCGCGGTGAACGCGCTGGGCTGCCTCCTGCTCGTTCCCCGGGCCGGGGCGACCGGCGCGGCGCTCGCCGCGCTCGCCGCCGAGGTCGCGATGCTCGCCGTCGTCGCCGCCGCGTTCCGCCGCGCGGTTGGGATGCCCGTGGTTCCGGCCGACGTGCCGGCGATCCTGGCGCCGACCCTGGTGATGGCGGCCTGCGTCCTCGCGAGCCCGGCCGCCCTCGTCCCCTACGCCGTGCCGGCGGGTGCACTCCTCGCCGCCGCCGGGGCCGTCCTGCTGCGCCCCCGTGCCTCCCTCCCCGTCCCGGAAGCCTCGCCATGATGCCCGCCACGACACCGGACACGACACCCGTCCTCTCCGTCATCATCCCGACCTACGGCCGCGCCGAGACCCTCCGGCTGACGCTTGCCGCCTTCGAGCGCCAGGAGACCGCGGCGGCCTTCGAGATCGTCGTCTGCGACGACGGCTCGCAGGACGGGACCGGCGCGGTGATCAGCCGCGCGGTCGCCACCGGCCGCCGGCCGGTGGTGCACCTGCGCCAGGAGAATGCCGGCGCCAACGCCGCCCGCAACCGCGCGATCGCGGCGGCCCGCGGCGCGCGCCTGCTCATCGTCAACGACGACACGATCCCCGGCCCGACCCTCGTCGCCGCCCACCTCGCGGCCCACGCCCGGCGGGCGGCCCGCGAGACGGCGATCCTGGGGCGGATGACGATCGATCCGGCGCTGCCGTTCTCGCCCTTCGCGGCCCTCCACCACGACGCCTCCTACGACGCGCTCAACGGCCGGATCGAGCTCGGGTGGGACGCCTTCCTCACCTGCAACGTCAGCGTCGATGCCGGCTTCCTGCGCGAGGCCGGCGGCTTCGATCCACAATTGACGTGGCACGAGGACATCGAGCTCGGCGAGCGGCTGGCGCGGCGCGGGATGCGGCTGT
>NZ_CAXTBY010000036.1:0-25100 GCF_964242245.1 uncultured Methylobacterium sp.
GGCTGAGACCGTGCCATGTCGGGCGGTGGAGGCCGGAACGGGAGGATTGCGGTACAATGAACTTCGAGAAATACACCGAACGGGCCCGCGGCTTCGTCCAGGCGGCTCAGAACCTCGCCATGCGCGAGGGCCATCCCCAGTTGCAGCCGGGCCACCTGCTGAAGGTGCTGCTCGACGACCCCGAAGGCCTGTGCGCCGGGCTGATCGACCGCGCCGGCGGCCAGTCGCGCGTGGCGCTCGCCCAGGTCGAGGCGTGGCTCGCCAAGCAGCCGAAGGTGTCCGGCAATGCGAGCCAGCCCCAGGCGACCCGCGACCTGATGCGCCTGTTCGACACCGCCGAGAGGGCCGCGGAGAAGGCCGGCGATTCCTACGTCACCGTGGAGCGCCTGCTGCTCGCGCTCAGTGTCGAGAAGGACACGGAGGCCGGCAAGGCCCTGGTCTCCGCCGGCGTGACGCCGGCCTCCCTCAACGGCGCGATCAACGCGCTGCGCAAGGGCCGGACTGCGGACAACGCCTCGGCCGAGAACGCCTACGATGCGCTCAAGAAGTACGCCCGCGACCTCACCGAAGCGGCCCGCGAGGGCAAGCTCGATCCGGTGATCGGGCGCGACGAGGAGATCCGCCGCACGATCCAGGTCCTGTCGCGGCGAACCAAGAACAACCCCGTGCTGATCGGCGAGCCGGGCGTGGGCAAGACCGCGATCGTCGAGGGGCTGGCCCTGCGCATCGTCGACGGCGACGTGCCCGAGAGCCTGAAGGACAAGAGCCTGTTGGCGCTCGACCTCGGTGCGCTGATCGCGGGCGCGAAATTCCGTGGCGAGTTCGAGGAGCGGCTGAAGGCGGTGCTGTCCGAGGTGACGGCGGCTTCCGGCGGCATCATCCTGTTCATCGACGAGATGCACACGCTGGTCGGCGCGGGCAAGGCCGACGGCGCCATGGACGCCTCGAACCTGCTGAAGCCCGCGCTGGCGCGGGGCGAACTGCACTGCGTCGGCGCGACGACGCTGGACGAGTACCGCAAGCACGTGGAGAAGGATGCCGCGCTCGCCCGCCGCTTCCAGCCGGTCTTCGTCGCGGAGCCGACCGTGGAGGACACGGTCTCGATCCTGCGCGGCATCAAGGAGAAGTACGAGCAGCACCACGGGGTGCGCATCCAGGACGCGGCGCTGGTCGCCGCCGCCACCCTGTCGAACCGCTACATCACCGACCGCTTCCTGCCCGACAAGGCGATCGACCTGATGGACGAGGCGGGCTCGCGCCTGCGCATGCAGGTCGATTCCAAGCCCGAGGAACTCGACACCATCGACCGCGAGATCGTGCGCCGGAAGATCGAGGGCGAGGCCCTGAAGAAGGAGACCGACACCGCCTCCCGCGACCGTCTCGTGCGGCTGGAACGGGAGCTTGCCGACCTCGAGGAGCAGTCGGCCACCATCACCTCGCGCTGGAAGGCGGAGAAGGACAAGCTCGGCGCGGCCGCCGAGTTGAAGAAGAAGCTCGACGAGGCCCGCAACGAACTGGCCGGCGCGCAGCGCCAGGGCCAGTACCAGCGCGCGGGCGAACTCGCCTACGGCGTGATCCCCGGCTTCGAGAAGAAGCTCGCCGAGATCGAGGCCGCGGCCGAGAGCGCCGTCAGCCGCGACGGCATGGTCGAGGAGGCGGTGACGCCGGCCCACATCGCGGGCGTCGTCTCGCGCTGGACCGGCGTGCCCGTCGACAAGATGCTGGAGGGCGAGCGCGACAAGCTGCTCGCGATGGAGGTCGCTCTGGGCAAGCGCGTCGTCGGCCAGCGCGAGGCGGTGGAGGCTGTCGCGACCGCGGTGCGCCGGGCGCGCGCCGGTTTGCAGGACCCGAACCGGCCGATCGGCTCGTTCATGTTCCTGGGACCCACCGGCGTCGGCAAGACCGAGCTGACCAAGGCGCTGGCGAATTTTTTGTTCGACGACGACACGGCCTTGGTGCGGATCGACATGTCGGAATACATGGAGAAGCACTCCGTCGCCCGGCTCATCGGCGCGCCTCCGGGCTATGTCGGCTACGAGGAGGGCGGCGCGCTCACCGAGGCCGTGCGGCGGCGGCCCTATCAGGTCGTGCTGTTCGACGAGGTCGAGAAGGCGCATCCGGACGTGTTCAACGTCCTGCTCCAGGTGCTCGACGACGGGCGCCTGACCGACGGGCAGGGCCGCACGGTCGATTTCCGCAACACGCTGCTGATCATGACCTCGAACCTCGGGGCCGAGTACCTCGTGGCGCAGGTGGACGGCCAGGACACCGACGCGGTGCGCGACGAGGTGATGGGCGTGGTGCGAGGTCACTTCCGGCCGGAGTTCCTGAACCGGATCGACGAGATCATCCTGTTCCACCGCCTCAAGCGGGCGGAGATGGGCGCGATCGTCGACATCCAGCTCACCCGGCTCCAGACGCTGCTGGACGAGCGCAAGATCGCGCTCGACGTCGATGCGGAGGCCCGCGCGTGGCTTGCCGACCGCGGCTACGACCCGGCCTACGGTGCGCGGCCCCTGAAGCGCGTGATCCAGAAGACGGTGCAGGACCCGCTGGCCGAACTACTCCTGTCGGGAAAGATCCACGACGGGCAGAGCGTGCCGGTGGGGGTCGGGCCGGCCGGCCTCGTCATCGCCGGAACCAGTGCCGAGCCGAAGCGCCGCCCGGACAACGTCACGCTGAACTGATTTCCAGGGAGACCCGATCCCGGCGGTTCGAAAAGCGCCGCCGGGGCTTTTCTTTGGCTAAGTCCCCGACGACAGTGGTCGGGCATGAGCGACCTCACCTACGCCATCGGCGACATCCACGGCTGCGCGTCGCTCCTCGACGGTCTCCTCGCCCGCATCGAGACCCACGCCGCCTCCCGGCCCTACCGCCTCGTCTTCCTCGGCGACTACATCGACCGCGGGCCGGACAGCGCGGGCGTGATCCGCACGGTGAGCCGGCTGCACTGGGGCGATCCGGAGCGGGTCGTCTGCCTGATGGGCAATCACGAGGCGATGCTGCTCAAGACGCTCCAGGAACGCGGTGCCCTCGATCACTGGCTCCAGAACGGGGGCGTCGAAACCTTGGCCTCGTTCGACGCCGAGGGGCCGCAGGACCTGCCGGGCGACATGCTCGACTGGATCGAGGCGCTGCCCACCCTGCACGCGGATGCCCGGCGCTGGTACGTCCATGCCGGCTTCCGGCCGGGCTGCGAAGCACCGGACCCGGAGGTGCACAGCCGCCTGTGGATTCGCGAGCCGTTCCTCAGCGAGGATCACGATTTCGGACGCCACGTCGTCCACGGCCACACGCCGCAGACGAGCGGCCGGCCGGAGGTCCGCCCCTTCCGCACCAACCTCGACACCGGCGCCGTCTACGGCGGCGCGCTGACGGCCGGCGTGTTCTCGGACGTGCAGGGCCCGGCCTTGGAGTTCTTGCAGGTGCGGGCTCAGCCTGCCGCTTGAGCCGCTACCGCCGCGACACCGGCCGCGCCGGGTTGCCGACCACGGTCGCGCCGGGCGCCACGTCCTGCGTCACCACGGCGCCTGCGCCGACGATCGCGTCGTCGCCGACGGTGACGCCGGGCAGGATCAATGCGGCCCCGCCGATCCAGACGTTGGCGCCGATCGCGATCGGGCGTCCGAATTCGAGGCCGGCCCGGCGTTCGGCGGGGTCGCGCGGGTGGTCGGCGGTGAGGATCTGCACGCCCGGCCCGATCTGCGTCCCCTCTCCGATCGTGACGGCGACCACGTCCAGGATCACGCAGTTGAAGTTCAGGAACACGCCGTCGCCGAGGAAGATGTTGGTGCCGTAGTCGCAGAAGAACGGCGGCCGGATCACCGCTCCTGCGCCGGCATGGCCGAGATGCCCGGCCAGCAGCGCGTGCCGCTCGGAGGGCGGCAGCGCCAGCGCCGCGTTGTAGCGCACCAGCCAGGCCTTGTTCGCCGCGGCATCGGCTACGAGTTCGGGCGAGCCCGGACGATAGAGGTCGCCCGCGAGCATCTTCTGCTTTTCGGATCTCTGCATCACACGTCGTTCCTCGCAGTCCGGATCGAACGCCGCGCGGGCGGCGTCGAGCGCGGCGCGCCCCTCAGCGCCGAACCGGCAGGCAGGCGGCGACTGCCGCCCCGAGCCAGCCGAGCATCAGGACGATGCCGCCGGACGGCGCAGCCGCCGGAAAGAGCGCGTGGCCGGACAGCGCCCGGAGCGCGAGGTCGCCGGAAAACAGCGCGAGCCCGAGCATCAGCGCGGCCGCCGCGATGCGCGTGACGATGCCGTGCGTCAGGCCGGCGGCGGCGAGCCCGGTGAGCGCCAGGATCGCAGGTGCGTGGAACAGCAGGAACTGCGCCGCGGTCTTCAGGGAATCCGCGCCCGGGATGTGGGCGGCGGCCGCGCTCGCGGCGACGCCGAGGCCGCCGGCGAGGGCGGCGAGCGCGATGAGGATGCGGTCGGGTGTCGTCGGCATCAGGCGCCGCGCTCGGCCATGAGCCGGGCGATCGCCGCGCGCAGGTCCGGCACGCCGCGGTCGTCGCGGCTCGACGTCAGCAGCACCTGGGGGTAGGCGGCAGGCCTGCGGGCGAGCGCCGCCAGGATGCCGGCGACGCGCGCGTCGGTCTCGGATTTCTTCAGTGCGTCGCCCTTGGTCAGGACGATCTGGTAGCTCACGGCGGCCTTGTCGAGGCCGTCGAGCACGTCGGTGTCGATGCCCTTGAGCCCATGGCGGGCATCGATCAGCATGAACACGCGGGCGAGGTTGGCGCGGCCCTTGAGGTAGGCGTGGATCAGGTCGGTCCAGGCTTCGACCTTGGCCTTGCCGACCGCGGCGTAGCCGTAGCCGGGCATGTCGACGAGCGTCAGCCGCGCCCCGATGCGGAAGAAGTTGAGCTGCTGGGTGCGCCCCGGCGTGTGCGAGGTGCGCGCGAGCGTGTTGCGTCCGGTGAGCGCGTTGACGAGGCTCGACTTGCCGACGTTCGAGCGGCCGGCGAACGCGATCTCGACGCCGTCCATCGCCGGCAGCGTGCCGAGCGAGGGAGCCGCCGCGACGAAATCGGCCGCGCCCGCGAACAGCAGGCGGCCGCTCTCCGCGAGCGCCGCGTCCTCTTGCTCCTGCTGGGTCACGTCAACCCGCTCTTCAGCCCTTGGCCGCGGCGCTCTTGTCGCTCGCTTTGCCGCCCCTGCGGAACGTGTTCCGCAGGTTGTCCCACAGCTCCACCTTCACGCCGTTGCGGCGCATGATGACGTATTGCTGCGTCACCGAGAGGGTGTTGTTCCAGGCCCAGTAGATCACCAGCCCCGCCGGGAACGAGCCGAGCATGAAGGTGAACACGATCGGCATGAAGGTGAAGATTTGCGCCTGCACCGGATCGGGCGGGGCGGGGTTCATCTTCATCTGCACGAACATCGTCACGCCCATGATCAGCGGCCAGATGCCGAGGTGGACGAAGTCGGGCGCCGCGAACGGCAGCACGCCGAACAGGTTGAGGAAGCTCGTCGGATCGGGCGCGGCGAGGTCCTGGATCCAGCCGAAGAACGGCGCGTGCCGCATCTCGATGGTGATGAACAGCACCTTGTACAGCGCGAAGAAGACCGGGATCTGGACCAGCACCGGCCAGCAGCCGGCGACGGGGTTGATCTTCTCCTTCTTGTACAGCTCCATCATCGCCTGCTGCTGCTTCATCTTGTCGTCGGCAAAGCGCGTGCGGATCGAGGCCATCTCCGGCTGCACGGCCTTCATCTTGGCCATGGAGACGTAGGAACGGTTGGCGATCGGCAGGAACAGCAGCTTGAGGCAGAAGGTGACGATCAGGATCGCGACGCCGAAATTGCCCAGCAGGCGGTAGAAGAAGTCCAGCGCCCGGAACATCGGCTTGGTGATGAAGTGGAACCAGCCCCAGTCGATCATCAGGTCGAACTGCTTGATGCCGAGGTCGCGCTCGTAGCCGTTGATGGCGTTGACCTCCTTGGCGCCGGCAAACAGCCGCTGGGTGGTCGCGGCCGAGGCGCCGGGCTCGACGCTGCGGCCGTCGCCGCGCACGCTCGCCTGGTAGATCTTGGTCTGGCCGTCGGTGCGCTCCGTGAAGGCGCCGGTGTAGGCCATCGTCTGATCGGGGATCGCGGCAGCCGCCCAGTACTTGTCGGTGATGCCGACGAAGCCGCCGGTCACGTTCGGCCACGCCTTGCCCTTCGTGGCGGGACCGCCGTAGGCCGCCTCCTTGGCGAGGTGGTCGTAGGTATATTCCTGTAGCCCCTCGCCGCCGAGCACGCCGATCATGCCCTCGTGCAGGACGTAGTACCCTTGCGTCTGCGGCTTCCCCCAGCGCGAGACGAGGCTGTAGGGGTAGAGCGTCACGGCGCTCGAACCCTTGTTCTCGACCTCGTCGCGGACCGTGAACATGGACTTGTCGTCGACCGCGACGAGGCGCCTGAACACGAGGCCCGCGCCGTTGTCCCAGGTCAGCGTCACCGGCATGTTGGGGCTAAGCGTCTGGCCGTCGGCTGTCCACACGGTGTCGTTGGTCGGCAGCGGCCCGGCATTGGCGCCGACCCAGCCGAACTCGGCGTAGTACGGCGCCTCTGTGCCGATCGGCGAGAGCAGGACGATCTCGGGGCTCTTGTCGTCGACGGTCTCGTGGTAGTTCCGCAGGGCGATGTCGTCGATGCGGCCGCCCTTCAGGGCGATCGATCCGGCAAGCGAGGGCGTCGCGATGCGGATGCGGGGCGAGCGGGCAAGCGCGGCCGCCCGCGACTCGGGTACCGCGCTGGCGAGCGTGCCGGCCACGGGTGCGGCCGGGCCGCCCTCCTTCGGGCTCGGCGACGGAACGCCGTCCGGGCTCACGCCCGGGCTCTGCTGGGCCGCCTGGTTCTGGAGGTTGGCTTGGCGCTGCTGCTCCACGCGCGGCGCGGCGATGAAGTAGTTCCACCCGAGCAGGACGACGAGCGACAGGGCGATCGCCACGAACATGTTCGTCTTGTCATTGCCCATCGGGGCCACCGTCGCACGCGTTCGGGGTTGCTGAGGACGCGCGGGCGGGAGCCGCGGCGCGATCGGATCGTTCGGCCGTCGTCTGCCCGGCCCCCTTGCCGGAGCCCCGGCCCTTCGCGACGCCCCGGCCACCAGGGGAGCGCGCGCCGCGCGGGCGCTCGTCGGGGCCGCGTGGCTTGGCCACCGCGGGGATCGCCCGGCGCAGGTCGTCCTTGAGGGTGTCGAAGGCGGCGTCGATCGCGGGGCGGCGGGCGATCAGCACGATGTCGGCCGGCACGGCGCGGAATTCGGCCGCGAGCTGCGCGACGGCCGCGCGCAGGCGCCGGCGGATG
Source organism: uncultured Methylobacterium sp. (assembly GCF_964242245.1). Taxonomy (NCBI): domain Bacteria; kingdom Pseudomonadati; phylum Pseudomonadota; class Alphaproteobacteria; order Hyphomicrobiales; family Methylobacteriaceae; genus Methylobacterium; species uncultured Methylobacterium sp. Next base: position 7,300 of record NZ_CAXTBY010000036.1, read on the forward strand.
CGGTTGCGCTCGGTGGCATGGCCGACCCGCTTGGTGATCGTGAAGCCGACGTGCAGCCCGGCCAGCGCCGCGCCGTCCCGAGTCTCGGCCGCCCCGTGCAGCCGCCCCTGCGCCGTCACGCGCTCCGTGTGGAACCGGCGACCGTCGGCCACCGCCAGGAACTCCCGGCGCCGCTTGAGCCGTTCGATCGTCGGCACGACAGGTCCGGCCTCGCTCACGCGCAGGGTCCCTCTCGCGCATCGTCGGACGACGCGCGCGTCACGCTCAGGCCGAGAGCTTCCGGCGTCCGTGGGCGCGGCGGCGCGCGATGACCTTGCGCCCGCCCGCGGTCGCCATCCGGGCGCGGAAGCCGTGACGGCGCTTCCGGACGAGCTTGCTCGGCTGATAGGTTCTCTTCATGGCTCCCGAAGCCTCCAAGGGTCGAGGCGCGCTCGCGGACGGCCAGCGCCGCGCCCGACCTTCACGCGTCCTTGAGAAATGTCTGCAAGCGCCAGGGGCGCCCGAACGGGGCGCCACGTCGCGACAGCGCGGCTTATGGCGGATGGGGTGGGTCGAGTCAACGTTTCGGGGCGCCCGTACGATGTGCTCCCGGCGGCGCCCGGACGTCCGCGTCAGTGGCCCGCGAACTCCATCAGCGTCCGCACCGGCACGTCGAGGGCACGCAGCTTGGCCGCACCGCCGATCTCGGGCAGGTCGATGACGAAGCAGGCCGCCACTACCTCGGCGCCGATCTGGCGGAGCAGGTTCACCGCGGCCGTCGCGGTGCCGCCGGTGGCGATCAGGTCGTCCACGAGCAGCACCCGGTCGCCCGGCTTGATCGCGTCGACGTGGATCTCGATCTCGTCGGTGCCGTATTCCAGCGCGTAGGCCAGTGACACCTTGGTGTGGGGCAGCTTGCCCTTCTTGCGGATCGGCACGAAGCCCGACGAGAGCTGGTGGGCCACCGCGCCGCCGAGGATGAAGCCCCGCGCCTCGATGCCCGCGACCTGATCGATCCCCCCGCCCGCGAACGGATGCACCAGCGCATCCACCGCCCGGCGGAAGGCGCGCGGGTCGCTGAGCAGCGTGGTGATGTCGCGGAACACGATCCCGGGCTTCGGGTAGTCGGGGATCGAGCGGATCGAATCCTTCAGGGCGATGTGGCGCCGTTCCATGCCGGGCAGGCCTTCAATCTGTCGGGCCTGAACGAGACGGCCCATCGCGGCGGCTTAGATCAGAAGGCGCTCGTTGCTGCCACCGTAAAGTCAGGCGCGCGCCTGACTACGGTCATGCCCGAGCGCGCGATCAGTTCGAGATCCACAACTCGAGCTTCGAGGCCGAGATGACCGGCACCCGTTTGATCTGAACCGGCACCGCGCCGATCCGCGTCGCCGTGACGGCGTCGGCCAGGGCTTGTGCGGCCGTACGATCGGCATCCACGCCGTACCGGACCTCATTGAGGCCGGCCGCCGACTGAATCCGTTCGCCGCTCGGCCCCCGCACGTTCCAGCCTCCGGATCGCAGGCCGTTGTTCAAGGCCATGATGCTCTCGCGCGTGATCAATCCCGCGAACTGGATGTCGACTTGATAAGCACTGGGGACGATCGCCGCGGACGTGTCGGCCGGCGGTACGATCTTGCCGGGGATGCTGACGCGGGCGTCGATCGCCCCGCTGTTCTCCTGCGTGATCCTCCGTTCGACCTCGTCGCAGTTTTCCCAGAACTTCACGAGGCAATAGGTCGGCTTGATGAATTTCTGCGAAGGAAGAAGCGCCGACACCACGAACATCGTGATGATGAACATCAGCAGGATCGCGAAGAAGGTTCCGAGCAGCTTCCTCAGGAACGGATCTTGGAGGATGTTGGCAAAGATTGCCGCTACGAGGCCGAGCACCGCGACGTAGAGCCCCATCAAGCCTGCCGTGGCGATGTTGACTTGCCAACTCGTCGCGATGGCCGCGACGGCCACCAGAGCCAAGCCGATGATCAGCAGCCGCGCCGTGTTGGGGTCAACTTTGAACAGACGTTCAATGACACTGACCGGCAACATCAAGAACTCCAGGGCGGATCTGTTATTGTGCTAATCTGGACCGCGGCGTGTGCCCCTGCAATCACTTTCTCGGATCGAAATTTCTTGAGTTGTCCTGTGCAAACCGGTTTTTCGCGATCGAAAGGAGTCCGATCAAACTTAATCTCGATCAGTACGCTTCATGGATTGCCAGACGGTAGGGTAAGACATGACACCCTCCGGTGAAGAATATGCGCAGGCTGGCGCATCGCGACTGCGGGAACGACGGCTCAGCCGTTCACCTTGCGCAGGATCGCGATCAGTTCCCGGTGCAGGGCCTCGTTCCCGCAGGCGACCGATCGCGAGGCCATCGGCTCCGAGGCCCCGTCGGCCGAGGTGACGAAGCCGCCGGCCTCGCGCACGAGGATGATGCCGGCCGCCATGTCCCAGGTCTTGAGGTCGCGCTCCCAGTACAGGTCGAGCCGGCCGCAGGCGACGTAGGCCAGATCCAGCGCCGCCGAGCCGAAGCGGCGCGTGCCGCCCGAAACCGCCATGACAGCGGCGACCTCGCGCAGCAGCCGCGGATGGTCGCCGCGGCCGAGATAGGGCGAGCCGTAGGCGGTGAGCGCGTCGGCCATGTCGTTCCGGCCGGAGACGCGCAGGCGCCGGTTGTTGAGGTAGGCGCCCTTGCCGCGCTCGGCCACGAACAGCTCGTCCTTGACCGGATCGTAGATCACGCCGGCCACGATCTGCCCGTCGCGCTCGAGCCCCACCGAGATCGCGAAGTGCGGGATGCCGTGCAGGAAGTTCGAGGTGCCGTCGAGCGGATCGACGTGCCACGTGTGGCTCTTGTCCTGGCCCTCCACGACGCCGGACTCCTCCAGCACCAGCCCGTAGCCCGGCCGCGCCTTCGTCAGCGCCTCGCGCAACACCTCCTCGGCCTTGCGGTCGGCCGCCGAGACGAAGTCGCCCGGCCCCTTGCGCGACACCTGCAGGTTCTCGATCTCGCCGTAGTCGCGGCGAAGCCCGCGCGAGGCCTTGCGCACGGCATCGACCATCACGGTCATCAGGGGTGAGGAGATCATCGAGGGCCTTGAATGTCCGGACGTTGTCGAGGCCGCGGTAAACGCATCGTGGCGCGGAAGCGAGCCCGGGTGGGGAATAGGTGGCATCCGGCGCGGAGCGCGGAGGAGTGATCGCTATCGCTTTACGGCGCTGGGGGCTGTACCACGGACCCGTCCAGCGAACGGGCACTTCATGGAGTCCGGCCGAGCATCTTGAGTTTGCCATGCCGCGGCGCGGGCGTTCGACAGTCTACTCCGCCCGGGCGCGACGGCCGGGCCGCGTGAAGCGATCCGCGATGACGTAGATCGCGAGCCCGCCGACGCCCATTACGAAGGGGGCGACAAACGAGAAGTAGGTTTGCGCGGAGATCATGGCTGCAATCTCCCGAGGAGCCGTTGAGCCTCATGATGTAGCGCCGCAGCGAACAAGATCCAAATCGCCGCGCCGAGGGCGAGTTCCCAGGCCGGCGCGGTCGGCGTGCTGACGCCGTAGAGGATGGCAGCGCTCGGGGCCAGGACACCGACCGCCAGGGACGCCGTCGCGAGGGCGTTGAGGGCGGAGGCGGCAAGCTTCACGCGCTCCGTGAGGACGGGATCGCTCATCGGCAGGAACCTACCACGCCGGCCGCTTCCCCGAAGCAGCCGGCGTGACGGAAACCGGCCTGATGGATCATCCGGACGGCCTGCGCGTCATGACGCGCAGCGCGTGAGCCGGCGCCGCGGACGGCAAGGCACCGCCGAGCGGAGGTCGCCTGGTGATGTCGGCGTCAGCTCGCCATCGCCGTCTTGAGGTGCTGATCGACCTTGTCGAGGAAGCCGGTGGTCGAGAGCCACTTCTGCTCGGGGCCGACGAGCAGCGCGAGGTCCTTGGTCATGAAGCCCGCCTCGACGGTGTCGACGCAGACCGTCTCCAGCGTGGTGGCGAAGGTGGCCAAGCGCTCGTTGCCGTCGAGCTTGGCCCGATGGCTGAGGCCCCGCGACCACGCGAAGATCGAGGCGATGGAGTTGGTGCTCGTCTCCTTGCCCTTCTGGTGCTCGCGGTAGTGGCGCGTGACCGTGCCATGGGCGGCCTCGGCCTCCACCGTCTGCCCGTCCGGGGTCATCAGCACCGAGGTCATCAGGCCGAGCGAGCCGAAGCCTTGGGCCGCCGTGTCCGACTGCACGTCGCCGTCGTAGTTCTTGCAGGCCCAGACGTAGCCGCCCGACCACTTGAGGCAGGAGGCGACCATGTCGTCGATCAGCCGGTGCTCGTAGGTGATGCCGAGCGCGGCGAACTTGCCCTTGAACTCGGCCTCGTAGACCTCCTGGAACAGGTCCTTGAAGCGCCCGTCGTAGGCCTTGAGGATGGTGTTCTTGGTCGACAGGTAGACCGGGTACTTGCGGGCGAGCCCGTAGTTCAGCGAGGCGCGGGCGAAGTCGCGGATCGAGTCGTCGAGGTTGTACATCGACATCGCCACGCCGGCGCCGGGGAACTGGAACACCTCGCGCTCGATGACCGTGCCGTCCTCGCCCTCGAACTTGATGGTGAGCCGGCCCTTGCCCGGCACCTTGAAGTCGGTGGCGCGGTACTGGTCGCCGTAGGCGTGGCGACCGATGACGAAGGGCTGCGTCCAGCCCGGCACGAGGCGGGGCACGTTCCGGCAGATGATCGGCTCGCGGAAGATCACGCCCCCTAAGATGTTGCGGATCGTGCCGTTGGGCGAGCGCCACATCTCACGCAGCTTGAACTCCGCCACCCGCTGCTCGTCCGGCGTGATGGTGGCGCATTTCACGCCGACGCCGTGACGCTTGATCGCCTCGGCCGCCTCGACCGTGACCTTGTCGCCCGTCGCGTCGCGGTGCTCGACGCCGAGGTCGTAATAGTCGAGGTCGAGGTCGAGATAGGGGTGGATCAGCTTGCTCTTGATCTCGGACCAGATGATCCGGGTCATCTCGTCGCCGTCGAGTTCGACGACGGGATTGGCCACCTTGATCTTGTCCATGCGCCGCTGCCTTCCGTGGAGATCCGGGCGGCCCGCATGCAAATGCCGTGCGGCCGCGGGCGGGTCATAGCGCGGGCTCCCCGGAGGCGAAAGCCGGGGGCGCGGCTCCGCCGCCGACAGGCCGCGGAGGCTGTCACGAGGGCTGCGGGGGTGGACATCCGCGCGCCGGGCTGGAATCTGCGCCGACCGTTTTCAGGTTCGGGAGCATCCATGAGCGAGCGCATCATCCTGCGGGCCGGCGAGGCGCTGGTCGCCGGCGGGCCGCCCAACACCGCAGCCGAGCCGGAGGTGATCATCGGCGAACTGGACGGGCCGGTGGGCACCGCGCTCGCCACGCTCACCGGCGATCAGGTGGTCGGCCATTCCCGCGTGTTCGCGCTCTTGAACACCGACATCATGGTGCGCCCGGTGACGCTGTGCGTCTCCAAGGTCAGCGTCACGGAATCGAAGTACACCTCGATCCTGATGGGCACGGTGCAGTTCGCCATCGCCAACGGCGTGCTCGATGCGGTCCGCGCCGGCTACATCCCGAAGGACAAGGCCAACGATCTCGGCATCATCTGCTCGGTCTGGCTCAGCCCCGGCGTGATCGAAGCCGAGACCGTCGATCACAAGGCGCTGTTCGACATCCAGCGCCGCGGCATGACGGAGGCGATCCGCAAGGCGATGACCAACGAGCCCTCGATCGACTGGCTGCTGGAGAACCAGGACAGGATCGTGCACAAGTATTACCAGATGGGGCTCGACGGGAAGATCTGAGCTTTCGGGACGGTCGACCGCTGTGCCGCCTTTGATCATCCTGGCCGTCTCGTGCCAGGATGACGAAGGGAGTGATATCCATGACCGACCGTTCCGACCTCGGCGCTCCGCCCGAAAGCACCATCACCGCGCTGGTGGAGACGGGGCGCTTCGACAACCGCGACGCGGTCCTGCGCGAGGGCGTCCGCCTCGTCGAGGCTCGCGAGAACCGCCTTGCGTTGGATGCATCAATCGCCCGCGGGCTTGCCGATGCCGGGCGCGTCGCGCGTGCTTCGGACGTCGGGGACCGGCTCCGCGCCAAGTAGGAGACGCACGGCGAAACCTTCGATCCATGATCGTCGTCCTTGCCGCGGCGGCCGAAGCCGACATCGAGCGGGCGACCGGATCGCGGTGCTGCACATCCTTCATGGCACGCAGGATGACGAGGCGATCCTGTTCCCGGTCGCGTGAACCGGACCGGTAGCGCGCGACCTAAGTCCGTGCGAGAGGGCCGCGCATGATTCCGGCCACCGGCGCCCCCGTCGTCATCCTCGTCGAGCCGCAGCTTGCCGAGAACATCGGCATGACCGCCCGCGCCATGGCCAATTTCGGCCTGTCCGAACTCCGCCTCGTCGCACCGAGGAACGGCTGGCCGAAGAAGGGGGTGCGCGAGGCCGCATCCGGCGCGACCCACGTCCTCGACGGCGCGACGGTCCACGCCACCCTGCCCGAGGCGATCGCCGACCTGACCTGTCTGCTGGCCACCACCGCCCGCGAGCGCGGGCAGATGAAGCGCGTCCTCCTGCCCGACGCCGCGATGGCGGAGACGGCCGGCCGGATCGCGCAAGGGGAAAAGGTCGGCGTGATGTTCGGGCGCGAGCGCGTCGGGCTGACGAACGACGAGGTGTCGCTGGCCGACGCCATCGTCACCTTCCCCGTCACCGACGAATTCCCGTCGCTCAATCTCGCCCAGGCGGTGCTGCTGGTAGGCTACGAGTGGCGCCGCGCCGCGGGGCTCGCCCGGCCGCGCTTCACCGGCGAGACCCGCGCCCTGCCCGCCACCCGCGAGGCCCTGCTGGCCCTGTTCTCCAGCCTGGAGGAGACGCTCGCCGGCGCCGGCTTCTACCCGCCGGAGAAGCGCGCGATCATCGCGCGCAACATGCGCGACATGCTCCACCGCATGAACCTGACCGAGCAGGACGTGCGCACCTTCCGCGGGGCGCTGCGCGCGCTGGAGCGCCGGTCGAGGCGCCCTCCTCCCGAGGCGGTCTAGCCGGGCGTTTGTTTGGCCGCGCCGACGGCGTCGGCCGCCTTCCGGCGGCTCGGCTGGGCAGCGAGGCTGCGCAGGGACGCGAGGTTCGCCTCGGCCTCGGCCGGCGACAGGTCCCGACGCAGGAGCGCCTCGGCCTCGGGGAACCGGCCCTTGAGCCCGAGCACCAGGGCGAGGTTGCCGCGCACCCGCGCATCGGCGCCGGGTTGGGAGACCGCGAGCCGCAGGGTCTCCTCCGCCCGGTCGAGCTCCTTGCCCAGCGCGTAGGACAGCCCGAGATTGGACAGCACCGAGGGCTCGTTCGGCCGGATCTTCAGGGCCGCCTCGTAGAAGCCCTGCGCGCGAGCGCGGTCGCCGAGCTGGTCGGCGGCCGAGCCCTGCGCCGAGAGCACCCGCCAGTCCGGCTGCGCCGGCGAGTGGGCGTTCTGAAGCACGTCCTGCGCCTCCTGGAAGCGCCCAACCTCGACCAGCGACTTCCCATAGGCGCCGAGCACGGCGGCGTTGCGCGGGTTGCGGAGCGCGGCCTGCTGAAGCACCGCGGTCGCCTGCGCGCGCTGCTCGGTGGCCCGCAGCGCCTGCGCGTAGCGCATCGCGAGGCCGAGATCGTTCGGGTCGGCGGCGTAGCGCTCGGCCAGCGCGTCGGCCTCCCGCGGCGAGATCCGCGGACCGCCGATCGAGCCGGTGGTCTCGGGCGAGCGCGACTGGCAACCGGCGGCGAGCAGGGCGACGAGGCCGGCGGCAATGAGCTTGGCGCGGCGCGCCCGCCAAGCCCGGGTCTGCTTCGGCCGTGGGGCCGTGATCATGAGACGCTCCGCCAAACGGCCTGCCGGGACGTTCTTCACGGGCCGGCAGGGACGGTGATAGAGCGTTAACCCTAACCGGGGGTTAAGTCCCCCTGCCGGCCAGGACCGCATGACCGAACCCGCCCACCATCACTTGGCCGCCGGGTTGCTGCCCGCGGGCACGCCCGCGATCCCGGTCTCCCTCGTCTCCACGACCGACTGGCCGACCTTGGAATCCGGCCTCGACGCTCCGCAGCGGGTCTATGCCGCCGCCGTCGGCTTCGCGCCGAAGCCGGGGCAGGTCGCGCTGCTGCCAGGCCCCGACGGCAGCCTTTCCCGCGTGCTGTTCGGCCTCGGCGAGACCGGGGCGGCCGGCCACGACCGCCTGCTCGCCGGCAAGCTGCCCGGCCTGCTGCCCCCCGGCGCCTACGCGCTCGCGGACTGCGCCGAGCCGGCCGAGGCCGCGCTCGCATGGCTGCTCGGCGCCTACCGGTTCGAGCGCTACCGCAAGCCCGGGCCGGAGGGCGCACGCCTCGTGGCGCCGGACGGCGTCGATGCCGCCGGGATCGCGCGGATCGCCCGCGCCGTGGCGCTCGGGCGCGACCTCGTCAACACGCCGGCCAACGACCTCGGCCCCGCCGAGATCGAGGCCGCGGCCCGCGCGCTTGCCGCGCGGCACGGCGCGACGGTCGCCGTCGTCCTCGGCGAGGACCTCGCGCGGGACTTCCCGCTCATCCACGCGGTCGGCGTCGCCTCGCCCCGCCCGCCCCGGCTGATCGACCTGACCTGGGGACCCGTTGATGGCCCGCGCGTGACGCTCGTCGGCAAGGGCGTCGCCTTCGACACCGGCGGCCTCGACCTCAAGCCCTCCGCCGGCATGCTGCTGATGAAGAAGGACATGGGCGGGGCCGCCGCGGCGCTCAGTGCCGCCGACATGGTCATGGGCGCCGGGCTCCGCTTGCGCCTGCGCCTGCTGATCCCGGCGGTGGAGAACGCCGTCTCAGGGAACGCCTTCCGCCCAGGCGACGTGCTGGCGAGCCGCGCGGGCCTCACCGTCGAAGTCGGCAACACCGACGCGGAGGGCCGGCTGATCCTCGCCGACGCCCTGGCTCTGGCCGACGCGGAGGACCCCGACCTGCTGATCGACTTCGCGACGCTGACCGGCGCCGCCCGCGTCGCGCTGGGACCGGACCTCCCGGCCTTCTTCACCGAGGACGATGCCTTGGCCGGCGAGATCGCGGCGGCGGGGCTGGCGGCCATCGATCCGGTCTGGCGGATGCCGCTGCACGCACCCTACGCGAGCCTGCTCGCGTCGAAGGTCGCCGACCTCAACAACGTCTCGGGCGGCCCCTTCGCCGGGGCGATCACCGCGGCGCTGTTCCTGCGCCGGTTCGCGCCGAGGACGAAGCGCCACGTCCACTTCGACCTCTACGGCTGGAACCCCGCGGCCAAGCCCGGCCGGCCGGAGGGGGGCGAGGTGCAGACCGCGCGGCTGGTCCACCACCTGCTGACGGCGCGCTACGCCGCGGCCTGAGCGGGCCGGTCACCCCGCCAGGGGCAATCCGGTCTCGACCAGCCGGGCCCAAAGCGACGCCCCCAGCGGCGCCGCCGCATCGCAAAAATCGTAGTGCGGGTGGTGAAGCGCGGCGCTGTCGCCGTTGCCGAGGAACAGGTAGGCCCCCGGGCGACGGCCCAGCATGTAGGAGAAGTCCTCCGCCGCCATCATCGGCGCCACGTCCCGGTTTACGCGATCCTCGCCGACGAGGGAGGCGGCCACGTCCCCCATGAAGGCGGCCTCGGCCGGATGGTTCTCGGTGACGGGATAGCTCGACCCGAAATCGACGCTGCCGCGCGCGCCGAAGCCGGCGGCGACGTTGGCCGCGAGGTCCGCGATGCGGATCTTCGCCGCCGCGCGCACGTCCCGCGACAGCGCGCGCAGGGTGCCGCGCATCGTCACCGTCTGCGGCAGGACGTTGAAGGCCTCGCCCGCGTCGAGCGCGCAGACCGAGACGACGGCCGATTGCAGCGGATCGACGCTGCGCGACACGATCGATTGCAGGGCGACGATGACGTGGCTCGCCACCAGCACGCTGTCGATCGCGTCCTGCGGCAGGGCGGCGTGCCCGCCCCGGCCCTCGATCGTCAGGGTGAAGCGGTCGGTCGAGGCCATGATCGGGCCCGGGCGGATCGCGAAGGAGCCGAGCGCGAGGCCCGGAATGTTGTGCATCCCGTAGACGGAGCCGATCCCGAACCGCTCCATCAGGCCGTCCTCGACCATCGCCTCGCCGCCGCCGCCGCCTTCCTCCGCGGGCTGGAAGATCAGCACGGCGGCGCCGTCGAAGGCGCGGGTCGCCGCGAGGTACTTGGCGGCGCCGAGCAGCATCGCGGTGTGCCCGTCGTGGCCGCAGGCGTGCATCTTGCCCGGCACGGTGGAGCGGTAGGGCAGATCCCGCACCTCCTGGATCGGCAGGGCGTCCATGTCGGCGCGCAGGCCGATCGCGCGCGAGCCGTGCCCGCGGCCGCGGATCACGCCCACGACGCCGGTGCGGCCGATGCCGGTCGCGACCTCGTCGCAGCCGAAGCGTTCGAGCTTGTCCGCCACGAAGCCGGCGGTGCGCGCCACGTCGTAGAGCAGTTCGGGGTGGGCGTGCAGATCCTGCCGCCACGCCGCCATCTCGGCGGCGAACCCCCGGATCGCGTCGATGGCGGGCAGCGCGCGCGCGGAAAGGTCTTCGATCGGCATGGCGGACGCGGCTTTCGGCTCGGGACATGGTGGCCGGCCGAAGCCTTCCAGCAAGCAGGGGGCCAAGTTCAAGCAGGCGGCCAAGTCCTTACGGGAGGCCGCACCAGATGCGCGGCGTGACCGCGGGTCTCAGCCGCGTCCGCCGGAGCCGGCGTTGTGCGCCCGGGTCTGGGCCGCGAGGGCCTCGTCGAGCTTCCGCATGGCCTCGGACCGCGCGATGTCGGCCTCGACGTCGCGGATCGTCTCCTCGACGAGGTGCTGCTGGATCGCGAGCCGCGGATCGTCCGCGGCGATGCCCTCGCGGTCCCGCAGGCGCAGGACCGCCTGCCGCACCACGGCGTAGACCGCCTCGCGCTCCTCGCGGCGCATCGCCGGTTTGATCGCCTGGGCAACGAGATCGGAGAAGTCCGGCATGGCGGTCGAGGGATGTTCCACCGAGAGCGCTTCCCGACGAGGTGGTCACCGGTTCGTCGTGAGGAAGCGCGTTACGACACAGGTCTGGAGCCGCCTCGCGATCCGGCTGGATTGGGAACGTCTCCAGTGGCGGCTCCGATCCGGTTGCAGGGGATCGGCGCCCGCTTGGTCGGAGAGCGCTCTAGAGCATTGTCCATGATCTCAGGATCACGAAAAATACTCTATCTCCTTGCATGATCGCATTGTCTTCACGCAAGCCGGCAACCGCCTCGCTTGAAAATGCTCTAGAGGCGCTGGTCCTTGATGCCGCCGAGGACCAGGGACGCCGAGCTCCAGACCACCAGGAAGCAGAAGAAGACGACCGCGAACTGGCGGCCGCGCCTCGGATAGAGCGAGGCCGTCGGAAGCACCGGAGGCACGTAGGTCGCCAGGAAGATGTGCTGCTTGGAGGCCGACACCCGAGCCCTGTCGAGGATGGTGTTGGCCATCTCGTTCAGCTTCTCCGCGATGGTGCGCTCGACCATCAGGCCCTCGTATTCGAGGAGGGCGTTGCTCATCGTCGGCGCGCCGCCGACCGCGGGGCCGTCGCTGGTGAGCTGGTCCTGCAGCGCCTTCATCTGCTGGTCGACGGCCGCGACCGTGGCGGCGAGAACCTGGATCGAGCGCGCCTTCTCGTCGAGGTTCGAGCCTCGAAGCACCTGGAGGTCGTTCTCCGCCTTGAGCTTGTCCTTGCGCAGGGAGACCAGCGTCGTCAGCGTCGCTTCGGCCGACTTGATCGGATCGATGATCCCCCAATGGTTGCGGTAGCGCTGGATCTCCACCGTCGCCCTGCGCAGGCGCTCCTGCGCCGCCGTCGCATCGACCTGGGCCTGCCTCACCAGGTCGGCCTGGGCGCGCTGCGAGATGTCGTTGATCAGGACCTCGGAGCGGGCCACGATGTCTCGGGCGATCGTCAGGGCATCCTGCGGCGTGAAGGCCCGTACCGAGAGCAGGATCGCGCCGGAGATCACGTCGATCCGGGCGTCGACGTGCTCACGCCAGTACGTCGTCAGCTCCTCGATCGGTCGCGGCGCCGCGTAGCGGGCCCAGAAGTCCGCCTCCTTGCGTGAGAACATGCGCGAGACGCCGAGGTTCTTCTCCGCGGCCTCGACCATGGCCTGACTCATGATGAAGTCCCGGACGATGTAGCCGTCCTGACTGTTGTGCTTCTGGATGAGGCCTCCGTACTCGCCGAGGGACGCGTTCTCCATCGGCTCGACGTTGCCGCGCACGGCGAACTGAGCCTCGGCGACGTACTGGTCGGAGGCAACGACGAACAGGTAGAACGCGATCACCGCCGTCGGAAGCAGGACGAAGAGGCTGAAGCGCTGCACCAGCAGGGCGGTGTAGCTCTGCGGCGGCGCATCGGCGGGGCGCAGGCCCGGCAGCCGGGTCCAGGCGAGACGCTCGCGGGCCCGCTGGACCAGGGCGCGCCGGCCCGGTGCCTCTACGGGCTCGATCGTCTCGGCCCCGCGGCGAAGTTCGGTCACCGAGCGCTGCGCGACCTGCATGAGGCCGCGGAGCCGATCGTCCTGCCTGACCTCGTCGACGCTCATTCGTCCTGTTTTCCTGCGCCCTGTCGTCACGAGGACCGCCCGGACGAGCGGCGCCGGCGTCGCGCCCGTCGACCGGGAAGGCCGGTCCTGATGGGCGGAGCCGGGTCCAGATCCCGTTCTTTTCAGCCCTTTTTAAGGCGTTCGCCCCGGCATCGCTGCCCTGCACCATCGCCGGGGAACCTGCGCGGCGCCCAGGCTGCGCCGGCCTCGGTTGCGCTGCGGTCGTCCCCGGCCTAGGCGGAGGACGATGAAGCGTGACCCGTCCGATCCAGCACCGCGCCGCGCCGTCCGCACGGCCAAGGCGAAGATCTGCGACGTCGTCGTCGCGTGCAGAAAGTGCGCCAAGCGGCAGGGCCTGCCCAAGCGTGCGCTGCGCGACCGCCTGAAGGCCGCGCTGAAGCGGTCCCATCCCGGGGGACGCCTGCGCATCGTCGAGACCGGGTGCCTCGGCCCCTGCCCGAAGCACCTGCTCGCCGTCGCCACGGGCGCCAGCCTCGCGCGGGGCCGCATCCTCCTGATCGATCCTGCGGCGGCCCCGGCCGAGATGCTCGCCGCGCTCCGTCCCGACCTCGCTGCGGAAGGCGGGCCGCCGCGTTCCTCAGGGAGCCGCGACGGTCGGGACACGACCGCATGAGCCCGCGGCCCGGTGCGGAGGCCGGGCCGGGCTCCCTGCCGCTTCGCGCGAGCGAGCCGCGGCGGCGCACGGCCCGCGCCGGACCCTGCCGGCCGTGAGAGCGCGGGCCGACCGGACGCGCCGCGTCGGACGGGCGCTGCTGCGCCGCCTGCCCCTCGTCGGCACCGTGCTCGGACTTGGACTCGCCGTATGGCTCATCGCCACGCACGATCTCGCCGCGGTCGCCGTCGCGTTCGGGCAGATCGGGCTTGCCGGCCTCCTCGGCGTCGTCCTGGTGCGGGTGGCGATCGTGCTGCTCTGCGGCATCGCCTGGGCGCGCATCCTCGACGGGCTGTCCCCGGCAGGCTCCGGCGCCTTCGTGACGCTCCGCTTCGTGCGGGAGGGCATCAACGTGCTGCTGCCGGTGGCCTCGGTCGGCGGCGACGTGGTCGGCGGCCGGCTCCTGACGTTCTGGGGCGTGGCGGGACCGCTGGCCGCCGCCTCGATCCTGGCCGACCTGCTGTTCCAGGTCGGCACGCAGGCGCTGTTCGCCCTGCTCGGAGCCGGCCTCCTGATGCGGGTCGAGGGCGAGCCTGCGGCCGAACTCGCCCGCTGGGTGCTTCGGGCGCTGTCCGTGGCGGCTCTCCTGCTGGCGGCCTTCTTCGCCGTTCAGCGGACCGGCGCGGCCCGCCTCGTCGAGCGCGGGCTTGCGGACCTCGGCCGGCGCTTCGTGCGCGAAGCCGAGCCGGGCCGCCCGGCCGGGGCGGGCGTCCACGATGCCCTCGACGCGGTCTGGGGCAGGGGCCGGCGCGGGCGGCTCGCGCAGGCGATGCTGCTGCATCTCGCGGCCTGGACGCTGGGCGCCGCCGAGATCGGGATCGTGCTCGCCTGCATCGGCGTCGAGGGCGTGAGCGTCCTCCAGGTGCTGGTGATCGAGGCCCTGAGCCAAGCGATCAAGGCCGCCGCCTTTCCGGTCCCGAGCGGCCTCGGGGTCCAGGAGGGCGGCTTCGTCGTCGTCGGCGCGCTGTTCGGGATCGATGCCGGCACCGCCATCGCCCTGTCCCTGGCCAAGCGCGTGCCCGACCTCGTGCTCGGGCTTCCCGCCCTCGTCCTCTGGCAGGGCCTCGAAGCGCGGCGCGGGCGCCCTCGGACGCCCCCGTGAGCGCAGGCTTGCGCCGCCGTCGCCACAGCCCCAGGGTGCCGGCCGCCATGACATCGCCCAAGATGCTCCCCGGTCTGCCGGTTGCCGCGCGCCGCATCGGTCTCTCCGTGCTCGCCCTGATGCTCGGCGCGGATGCGGCCGCGGCGCAGAGCGTCACCCTCGATCTCGGCGCGGGCGGCGTCACCGAGCGGGCGCTCCAGCTCGTCGCGCTGATCACGGTGCTGGCGCTCGCGCCCTCCGTCCTGGTGATGGCGACCTCGTTCACCCGGATCGTGGTCGTGCTCTCGATCCTGCGCTCGGCGCTGGGCACCCAGACCGCGCCGCCGACCGCGGTGATCGTCAGCCTCGCCCTGTTCCTGACCGCGTTCGTGATGGCGCCGACCGGCCGCGAGGCCTATCGCAACGGCATCGAGCCGCTGCTCGCCGGCCAGATCACGCAAGGGGTCGCCTTCGAGCGGGCCGCCGCCCCGTTCAAGACCTTCATGCTGCGGACCGTGCGCGAGAAGGACCTGAAGCTCTTCCTCGACATGGCCAAGGTGCCGGTGCCCTCCGGCCCGGAGGCGGTCGGCCTCGAAATCGTCACGCCGGCCTTCATGATCTCGGAATTGCGCCGGGCCTTCGAGATCGGCTTCCTGCTGTTCATCCCGTTCCTGATCATCGACCTCGTCGTCGCCTCGATCCTGATGGCAGTCGGCATGATGATGGTGCCGCCGGCCACCGTCGCCCTGCCCTTCAAGCTGATCTTCTTCGTTCTCGTCGACGGCTGGACGCTCGTCGCCGGCTCGCTGGTCCAGAGCTACGGCGGCTGAGAGGCCGTTCAACCCGGCGGGGACGCCTGCCCGTCGGCCCGCGTCTCCGCCGCGCCCGAGGCGGCCCGGCCGGACCCGCGCTCGGGCAGGGAGGCGTCGGGATAGCGCTTGCGGTACTCGGCGAGGAAGGTCGCCAGCGTGTCGGCCCCGGTCGCGCGCTGCGCGATCTCGCGGAAGCCGGGATTGCGGATCGCGTCGGCGCCGGTCAGCAGCGCGAAGGCGCGCGCGTCGCCGCTCTCCGCCATGGCGCCCGAGAACTTCGCCCTGAGGCGCTCCAGCCCCATCGGCTCGCCCGCGAGATCGTAGGCGATCGCCGCCCGGATCGCGTCGGCGCGGCCGGCGGCGTCCAGGCCCTTGCCGGAGCGCCACGCATCGCCGAGCAGCGCCTCGTGCGCCTCTCCGGCCTCGCGCCAGCGGCGGGCGGTCCACAGGATGTCGGCCCGCAGCCGCGCCGCGTCCGCGCCGGCCTCGCCGTCGATCGCCTCCAGGGCGAGGTCGGTCCGCGACAGGTCGGACAGGGCGCGGGCCCGCAGCAGCGCGCGGGCGCGGCGCAGGTCGCTGGGCAGCTCCGGCAGGTAGGTCCCCTCGATCGCCTCGAGCGCCATCAGCGGCTTGCCGTCCATCAGCCGGATCGCGGCGAGCTGGGTCGCCACGCTCGAACGACCCGACCCGCTGAGGCGGTTGTCGACCTGATACTGCAGCAGGTCGGCGGCCGAATCGAGCAGGTCGAGGCCGACGAGGCGCTCGGCCAGCCGGCGCACGATCGCGTCGCCGCGCCGGCCGATCGGGGCGAACTCCTTGAAGTCGAAGTACAGGGCGACCGCCTCGATCCCGCCCAGGCCGTCGCCGCGCTCGGACAGGAAGAGGTCGTCGAACAGGGCCTGCGCCTCGCCGGTCAGCACCCGCGCCTCGCCTGAGTCGGGCGCGGTCGCGTTGGCGCGCCGCACCGTGGCGAACGCGTCGCGGTAGCGCCCGGCCGCCATGTAGAGACGGGCGAGGCCGGCCGTGATGGCGTTCTCGGTCTCGCCCCCGTGCCACGTGAGGGCCAGACGCTCCAGCCGGTCGATCGCGTCGGCCGGCGGGATCTTGCCGGTGCTCTGCGCGAGCAAGGTCCCGCGCAGGCCCGCGGCCACAGCGACCGGCCGCTCGCCGATCTCGGCGAGGCGCTCGTAGGCTTCGAGGGCGACCTTGCCGCGCTCCGTCGCCTCGTCGATCCGGGCCTGGACCAGGGTCAGCCGGTCGCGATCGAGCGGCGTCGCATCGAGGCCCTTGGCGGACGCGATCCGCTGCATCGCCGCATCGAGGTCGCCGGTCTCGATCGCCGCCTCGGCCGCGAGGGTGCGGATCATCGCCTGGAGGTCGCTCGGGTAGCGCGCGGTCACGGGCAGCGTCCGCCCCAGGCCGGCCTCCGCGTCGCGCCAGCGGCCCGCCCCCCCGTCGGCGACGGCGCGCCACAGGGCGGCCTCGGGATCGCGCGCAAGCGATTCCCCGCTCAAGGCGCGCTTGGCCTCCTCGTTGCGGCCCATGCGGACCAGCCCGAGGCCGCGCAGGATGGCGGTGTCGCGTGCACCGGCGAGCAGCGGATCGTCGGCCGCGGCCGCGTCCAGCGCCGTCAGGGCCTCGGAGGCGAGGCCGTTGGCCAGGAGCGTCCGGGCGAGCATCAGGCGCAGGGGCCCGCGCGCGCCGGCCGGAGTGGCGACGGCGGCCGCGAACTGCGCCCGGATCGTCTCGCGGGCGTCGCCCAGCCGCGCCTGATCCCAGAGTTCGCGTAGGATCGTCAGCCCCGACGCCTCACCGAGCGGGATCTCCGCCGGCCGCGCCACCGCCGAGACCGCGAGGCCGCCGTCGCGGCCGATCGCGACGCCGTCGAGGTCGGGCCGGACGGTGAGGTCGTCGGCTGCTGCCAGCACCGCGAGGCCGAGACGGGAGGGGAGCAGCTCGAAATCGACGAAGCGCTGGCGCTTGGCGACGGACGCGGGCTTCCACGCCGCCGAGGTGACCACGGCGATGCGCTCGCCGTCGAGGTCGAGCCAGCGCGCGGAGCGCGGCTGCGGAAGCGCGACGGCGACGCGGCTGCGGCCGGAGGCCTCCGTCCGTCGGACGACCGTGAGGGTGTCGCTCGGGCTCAGGTCCTCGCCGGCGGTCAGCTCCCAGGCACCGGCCGCGGGTCCGGCCCTCACCGGCACCAGGTCGATGAGCTTGCCCGGCGGCACGTTGAAGCGCAGCACGCTCACCGCGCCGGCGCGCACCGGTTCGCCGAGCGCCCGCAAGCCGTCCTGTCGTCCGTCCTGCCGCCCGTCCTGCCGCCGCTCGGCCGCGGCGACGGGCTCGTCGGTCTCGAGCACCAGGGTCGCGATCCCGGCCCGCTCGAACAGGGCGGCCGGCGGACGCTTGGCGAACGGGAAGACGAGGCCGGTGCCGGCCTGCCGTTCCGGCGGCTCGGCCGGCGCGGGGCGCGGCTCCGCGGGTTCGGACGCGGCGGCCACCCGGACGGTGGGTGCGGCGGACGGCGCCACCGTCTCGGGCGCGGCCACCGGCCGCCGCGGCGCACCCTTGGCCGTGGTGTCGAACTTGGCCGTGGTGTCGAACTTGACCGTGGTGTCGAACTTGGCCGTGATGTCGAAGATGACCGTCTCGTCGTCG